>JBDTBU010000369.1:0-3453 GCA_039923935.1 Ktedonobacteraceae bacterium
CAGTAGCCAGGAAGATTGTGGGGATGAAGGCGATAAAACCGCCAATGCAGACCCACCACCAGGTTGACCACTGCGAGCCGATAGCGGTATTTGTGACCACAAGACCAAAACCTACAGTAGAGATGACTACGACTAGGCGCAGGAGCGAACCCCAAATGGCAATGCCCGTTGCCACCAGAGCCGGGTTTGTATCCTCCACCGTCTCTGTGAAGCCAGCCATCCACCCAACATACGCAACTGGTCCAAACAGGGCGGAGAGTACAAGCAACGTGCCCATAATGGCCGGGCTGGTTGGATGTCCAACACGACTGATAAAGAACAGGGTGACGATTAGGTTACCGATGACCCCGCCAAGCATAAAGGGTTTGCGCACCTCAAACTTGTCGGAAAGCAGTCCACCAGCAATCGAAGCAATAATGTTGGTGGCCCAGTACAGACCCAGCAGGCCGTTTGCTTCGGCCAGAGTATAGCCGAAGATTTTTTGGAAGTAGATGGGGAAGTAACTCACCGAGGCATAGTAGAGTAGCAGGAAGACGCTGACCCCCAATGCGCTCAGTATAATGCGGGCGTTCATCATCTGACGCCAGGGATGCTTGATGGTGCTCTCGATATCCAGTCCGCGTGCACGGGCCTCTAGCAAAGCTTTTTCTTGCAGCGAGGTCATAATCTGAGCACGCAAAGCTGGGGAGATATCGCGTAACTTGAGGAAACAGACCAGCGAGATGAGCAGGCCAACGACGCCCGCGATGAGATACTGTGACTGCCAAGCGTTCTGAAACGAGCTGATGGTCGCGCTGGTAACACTGGTGGCCAGCAGGCTGCCGCCTACCGGGCCGATGGTCCAGAAAGCCATCGCCGTCGCACGCCCCAAGCGCGGCGAGAAGTCGCGTACCAGAGCGGGAGTTGCGACCAGAATAATGCCTTCAACAAAGCCATGCACCCAACTCAGTGCAATAAAGACCGCAGGCGTTGTGGCGAGGGGGATAATCAGCGTGATGATTGATGTGAGCAACACACCATAAACTACGAGGTTCGCACGCCCGAAACGGTCAGAGAAGCTACCGATGAGCGAGGAGCCAGCCCCAATGAGGTTGGAGGTCAGGATCAGAAAGATGTAGGTGGCGAACGTCATGTGTAAGCTCCCTAACACCAAGGGAGCGACTGAGGACAAAACATATGCCTCATAATACAAGATAATCGTAGCTGCGACTGAGATAGCCAGGTACCAAATACGTTGGTTGTTGGTTGGATAGTGTTCCAGATTGCGATCCATGAAACTTCTGAGACTAACCATACAGACCCTCCTGTAACTTGCAGAAAGCACTCTACTGTGCGAGGCAACAACGCATTGAGAACGCACTACCAAGACACAGGATATGGAGATCGTGATAATTCCTAATGGGTCAATCCGAGCATTGCCAGTACGCTTTGAGGGAACGTTACACGAAAAATGTTCTCAGAATGTTCTGGCTTGACTTGTCGAAATGTTTGCTGGCTCTTGCGTACATTGTATGTTCTCTGTTATGATGTGGTTAGTTAAAAAAAGACCATTTGTGCATCAGGAGCAGTGTCATGAACCCCGGCTTGGAAAGCCAGGGCTTGGAGGTGGGCTTGCCCATCTCTGAGTCCTGATGGCAGAAGCGTTCCGAGGTCAGCATAAAGATCAGCCGAGACTTCCTTTTAATGAATACAACTGAGCAGTTGCATATTTATCTTTTCGGCTCGTTTCGCTTGGTGCGCAACGGGGTCGAGGTAACATCCAAAGACTGGCATACGCGACAGGCACGCCAGTTGTTTAAGGTGCTGCTCACTGAACGCGGACGCCTAGTGCCAACGCGCAAATTGGTGGATCTGCTCTGGCCTGAACATGTTGAGCACGCACATAAAGCTCTGCGTAGTGCGATGAGCGCACTGCGGGATGTACTCGAA
Organism: Ktedonobacteraceae bacterium; assembly: GCA_039923935.1. Lineage (GTDB taxonomy): Bacteria > Chloroflexota > Ktedonobacteria > Ktedonobacterales > Ktedonobacteraceae > Paraktedonobacter. Next base: position 1,930 of record JBDTBU010000369.1, read on the forward strand.
CCGGGCCGTGAGCCATGGCTCTCCTCCAATTTTGTACCCAGAGGTCAGGCTGGCTACTCCCTGGTTTTTCCTCCCACTTGTGCTGTATGGATTGATGTATCTGAATTTGAGCATTTTCTTGATGCTAGTTTGGAAGGACCGAATACACCTGAGACGCGTGCGCTGTTAGAGGATGCGCTGCATTTGTATACGGGTGAGTATCTCGCCGAGAACGGAGAAAGTGGCTGGGCGCTGGCTGAGCGTGCGCGTCTGCGTGAACGCTATTTTGCGGGTGTGGCGCGTTTGATGCAGTGGCGTGGCGCATCTGGTTGTTATGCCGAATCGCTTGAGCTTGGTCAGCGTGCGCTTGAACTGGATGCCTGTCGCGAGCCGTTGTATCGTCTCATCATGCAATATCAGGCGTTGGCGGGCGACAATGCTGCGGCCCTGCAAACGTTTGAGCAGTGTCGCCAGGCGCTTATGGTCCACCTGGGAGCTGATCCCTCACCGCAAACATTGGCGCTCCACATGGAGATTCTCAAAGGCGAATTTCCCGTGCATGACGATCTGGCGCAGCGTGCTTTGCAGGATGAACGTCCGACGGATGCTGGTTGGCTGGTGCGTCGATTGGTAGAGACGCAGGAACAAGCGTTGCGCTATACTATGCAAGCGGCGGATTATGCGCGTCGGACCTTTAGCTATCACCAAGCTTTGGTGGACTATGATGCGGCCTCGCGTTTGTTGCAGGTCCAGGAACCACAACACAGCGATGATGGGAGCGTGCAGACCGAGTGGTGGGGCAGGCTGTACCACGGGCGTGGCCTAGTCTACGAGGCGCTGCTGGACTGGCAGGGTATCCAGGAGAGCCATCAAGGGTTGTCGAGCTGGGCCGCGTTGAAGCAAGACGCGTTGTTGGTTAATGGCAGCGCCCAACGTATGATCGTGAGCCGCTCTCTGATGGGCTATGTCTCCGAAGCGTTGGGCATGGGACGTGAACTACTGCATCAGTTGCAACTGGAGAGCGACAAGCTGCCCACGTTGCCAGAGCAGACCAGGGAGAGTTTGCGTTTGCAGGCCGATCTAGCCCGGCGCTGGGGGCAAATTCTGACACTGGATGATCCAGATGATCTGAGTCCAACGCCCGGTTTGCTCTTCCCTCCTTTTCATACAGCAAACGCGCCGGGTGTGCACGATTGGAACCGGGCCATTGAGATCCTAGGCCCATCGCAATCTGCGTTTATCCTGACCTCCTATGGCTGGACACTGCTGCTTCAGGGTTTGAGCGCTGACGCCGAGTGCTGTTTGCAGGCGGCTTTGCAGGCTGCCGAGGCGACAGGTCAGGTTACCTGGAAGATTCTCGCCTCGTTAAACCTCAGTCGGAACCATTACTTCTGCGGTCAGCATGAACTGGGCACACAGGAGTTTGCGCGTTGTCTGCAACTGTGTCAGCAGGTGCCCGAAGCTGCCTGGGTCACGATCTGGCCCTTGCTCAACCAGGCGTACTTTCTCATGAGTAGCAGACAAATGGATGAGGCTGAGCACATT
>JBDTBU010000370.1:0-13006 GCA_039923935.1 Ktedonobacteraceae bacterium
CGCACCCCATCGTTTCATTACGCTTGTTTAGCCCTGCGACATATCCCCGCTGGACCCGTCGCTGCTGCCAGCCGAAAGAGCCGCTTCGGGTGGTGCAGGCGGCGGCAACTGCTCAATGCGGTTACGCACTTGCAGATGCAATTTGTCGTCAATGACCACAGCCTCGACCAAATCGCCTGGATGGAAGGTGCCATTCAGCAAGCCCTCCGCTAGAGGATCTTCCACCATGCGCTGGATAGTACGACGCAACGGACGTGCGCCATACTGAGCATCGAAGCCCTTCTCGATCAAGAAGTCCTTGGACGCCTGCGGCATGACCAGTTCCAACTGCTGTTCTGTCAGTTGGACGCGGACACGCTTGAGCAGGAGCTCAATAATCAAGTACATCTCTTCAATTCGCAGAGAATGGAAGACAATAACCTCGTCAATACGGTTCAAGAACTCCGGCTTGAAGGTGTTCTTCAATTCGCCCAGAACTTTATCCTTCATGGCGTCGTACTCGACCTGATTGGCTTTGGCCTTGTCTTTCGACTGCTTAAAGCCAATCGAGGCTTCCTTGTTGAGCAGATTCGCGCCCACGTTGGAAGTCATAATCACGATGGTATTGCGGAAGTCCACTGTGCGTCCCTTGGCGTCAGTCAGCTTGCCGTCCTCTAGAATCTGGAGCAGCATGTTGAAGACATCTGGGTGCGCTTTCTCGATCTCGTCCAGCAGGATCACGCTATACGATTTGCGGCGCACAGCCTCAGTAAGCTGACCACCCTCTTCGTAACCAACATATCCGGGAGGGGCACCGACGAGACGCGCTGCCGCGTGGCGCTCCATGAACTCTGACATGTCAATTTTGATCAGGGCATCCTCGCTACCGAACATAAACTCGGCCAACATCTTCGCCAGTTCGCTCTTACCAACGCCAGTTGGTCCCATAAAGATGAAGGAACCGATAGGGCGTTTGGGATCTTTCAGACCAGCACGCGCACGGCGGACAGCACGGGCAACCTTCTCGATAGCCTCGTTCTGACCGATCACACGTGAATGCAGAGCCTCTTCCATCTGGAGTAGGCGCTGCGACTCTTCCTGAGCGATACGCATCACCGGAATGCCGGTCCACATCGAGACGATCTGCGCAATCTCCTCTTCACCAACTGAGGGCTTCTCGCTGCCGCGTTCGCGGTGCCAGCCGGACTCTAGCTTAGAGATGCGATCCCGCAACTTAACCTCGCGGTCACGCAATTCTGCCGCCAGTTCGTACTCCTGCTGCTGAATGGCCTGCTCTTTTTTCGCGTAGAACGGATTCCAGACCCTTCATCGCCTCTTTGAGATTAAGGGGTGCCAGCGAGTTCTGCATACGTACACGGCTGGCCGCTTCATCGATCAGATCGATAGCCTTATCGGGCATAAAGCGGTCAGTGATATAGCGGCTAGCCATCTCAGTCGCGGCTTTGAGAGCCTCGTCAGTGATAATTAGACGGTGATGCTGCTCGTAGCGCTCACGGATACCCTTGAGGATCTCCATAGTCTCTTCGATGCTCGGCTCTTTGACGATCACTTCCTGGAAACGACGCTGTAAGGCGGCGTCGCGTTCGATGTACTTACGATACTCGTCCAGGGTGGTCGCGCCGATGCACTGCAACTCACCGCGTGCCAGAGCGGGCTTCAGGATGTTCGCGGCATCAACCGCGCCCTCTGCCGCACCAGCACCCACTAGCGTATGCACCTCATCGATAAAGATGATACAATCACGACTATTGCGGATCTCTTCAATGATCTTTTTCAGGCGCTCTTCAAACTCACCGCGATACTTTGTGCCAGCCACCAGCGAGCCGACATCCAGCGTGAGCAAGCGTTTGCCGATCAGGCTTTCGGGTACCTCACCAGCAATCAGGCGTTGGGCCAGCCCCTCAACGATGGCTGTTTTACCGACGCCCGGCTCACCAATCAAAGCCGGATTGTTTTTATTGCGCCTGGACAAAATCTGAATCACGCGCTCAATCTCCTGGTGACGCCCGATCACAGGATCAAGCGTACCAGCTCGCGCCGCCATTGTCAGGTCAATGCCCATCTGATCAATTGTCGGGGTTTTCGAGTGCTTGGCGTCACGTTCGTGGGGAGCGCCGGACTGACTAAGAACCTGAATCGTTTGCGTGCGCACCTTCTCCAGGTTCACACCCAGGCTCTCCAGCACGCCCGCTGCGATACCTTCGCCCTCGCGCACTAGACCAAGCAACAGATGCTCTGTGCCAATATAATGGTGGTTCAGGCGTCGAGCTTCATCTACTGCTAGCTCGATCACCTTTTTGGCACGGGGAGTTAGGCCGATTTCACCCAACACAATGCGATCCCCACGGCCAATAATAAATTCGACGGCGCTACGAACCTTATTCAGCTCAACGCCGAGATTACTTAATACCTTAGCCGCAACGCCCTCACCCTCACGTACAAGACCGAGCAGCAGATGCTCTGTCCCGATGTAGTTGTGCTGGAAACGTTGTGCCTCTTCTTGAGCCAGGCTTAGGACTTTCCGTGCCCGCTCCGTAAATTTATCAAACCTATCTCTATCATTCACCTGTTGTCACCCCCCTTTCAGTGGCAGAGGGTAGAACCAAGCCCTCTATGATGCTCAGGCAAACCGCGTAATTGATCATACAACACCCTCTATATCGCGTCAAGGACAGCATGTGCTCTCCCTCCCTCTATCGATTTCCATTCATTCCGCAATGAATGCACCCTGAGAAACAATCGACCTCCCTACTGGTATACCAATACGTATACTCAGCGCAAGGAGGCCAGACCATCGTTTGTTCATGTTCAGTGAGAATATATACCCTGGTGAGCAATGAATGGTGATGCAGCGATGCCTCCTACTATTGTTATGCTTGTAGCAGTGTTTGCTTCTCTTCATTTCGGATTGGGCATTATCCTTGCCCGTTTACGTTATCCTTAGCAAGAGTATATCACCCCAACAAGGGTAGTCGCAAGGTATATTTTGGCGAAACTTGAAACTGCTTGAATGAAAACGGAAACATCCTTTTGGTGGCCAATAGTCAAACACACAAGCGGTCAAGTGTTTACACGCCTGACTACTTGTGTGTTCGACTGAAAAAGTGGGCTTCTGGAAAAGATTTAGCTTTCGCTTGGCTCTGTTTCCTCTTTGGTGCGTTGGCGAGCCGCTGCTCTAAAGGCTTCCGCCATCGCAGTCGTTTCGCCCTCACTGCCCTGTGGGAGATTGTTCAGCAGCGGATTCTCGTTGGAACGCTCAGGGCGTTCGCGACGTTCGCGGCGTGCTTCTCTTTCCGCAGGGACCGTCTCAGCGTGAGGCGTGGCATCTTCCAGAGACATCATCATTCTGTCACTGGCTGCTTTCTCGGCTTGTGTTGCCACTGCTTCAGCTTCAAGTTCCTCGGCGGTCTTCTCCGCGTCCATCTCATCCGCTTGACGTAGGCTTAGACCCAGACGGCGGCGTTCAGCATCGATGCGCAAGATGCGCAACTGCAACTGCTGCCCCTCGTGCAGGTTGGATTTTGCCTCCATGCCGGGAGTCAGTTCGGATTGATGGATCAGACCTTCAATGCCATCTTCAATGCGTGCAAAGGCACCGAAGGGAGCAATTTTCGTGACCACGCCGTTGACAACCTGACCGGGGGTGTAGCGCTGCTCCACCGTAGTCCAGGGATCAACTTCGGCCCGTTTGATTGAGAGCGCGATTTTCTTCTTCTCTTTATCGACGCTCAAAACCTGAACCTCGACCTCCTGGCCGACTTTGAGCACCTCGCTGGGATGATTGACTCGGCTCCAGGCGAGTTGGCTGATATGCACCAGGCCGTCCGCGCCACCTAGGTCAATGAAGGCACCAAAGTTGGCGAGGTTGCTCACCACACCACGACGGACCTCATTGGGTTTCAACTCATCGAGCAGCTCTTCGCGGCGGCGCTGGCGCCATTCCTGAACTGCTAGACGCTCCGAGAGGATCAGGCGGTTGCGTGCGCGGTTGATCTCGATGATCTTCAACTGCAATTCTTTGTCTTTCATGCTTTGCAGTTTAGCCGCTGTCTCCTGGTTATCGCCGCCAGCCGCGACCTCTTCGCGCTTGAGATTCAAGATCTGCGAAATAGGCACAAAGCCCCGAATGCCGGCAACATCAACAATCAAGCCGCCCTTGTTGTAATCGATGACCTTGGCCTTGAGCAGCTCACCGTTCTTATACTGCTCCTCCGCCACGCGCCACTGACGTTCTGCATTCGCGCGTTTGAGAGAGAGCAGGGCGTGCCCCTCCTGGGTCTCTGGCTGGATGACATAGACCAGCACTTTGTCATTGAGGTGCAACTGGTCAAAAGCCCAGTCGCCTGTTGCTGGCAGTTCTTTGGTGGAAAGGACACCTTCCGACTTGAGACCAATATCAACCAAAATTTCGTCCTGGTCAATACGCACGATTACGCCATCGACTACATCGCCGCGCTTGATATTGATGGGAGTTGTGGATGACTCAAGCAATGCTGCCATCTCATTGAAGTCTTCCATCTCTTCGGGGTTGGTGTAGTTCCCTTCCTGATCTTTTGCTTCAAACATCGTTTGTACCCGTCCGCTTGTTAGATTTGCCACTGGCATTGTCGAAAGGTCCGCCGTGCTTTTGTGTTGGCATAGGTGAGTTACCCCCTTCGATCCACTGTGTGCGCCAGCCCCTTCAATGCGCCCAGTCTTCCGCTTTGCTTCTGTATGCTCGGTAGCTTGCTACCAAAGCGCACACATCCGTGCTTGCGGGAAACCTGGGAAAACATCTATGGGCATAGGCATATCGGAGGAGAGGTCGTTCAGGCTGCTCTTATCGTTGTAGCCAGAAATGCATCTAATGAGCAATCTTTTGCTCTGGAAAACGGTCATACGAAACAATGCTCGCAGACAGGTAACCCGTGTCACGGACATAATAAGAACCTGAGCACAGTATACCCCCCACTCGATGCTTTAAGTATACCAAAAGCAATCTCTGAATGCAAGACAATTGACCAACCTTTTCGCCAATCTGCTCCGGTGTCTGGGAATCTACCATATTGTATCACAAGATTGCAAACTATTCCAGATGGTCAAACCCCTTTTTCATACTGTGCCACTGATTTTGTTCTGCTATAATAACATTATGGATAGATATGATAGTTCTCAAACGCTGCCGCTTCTGCGCACTGGCTTGCAGCCGGTGACGGCGGTGGATGCACTGGTAGATGTGCTGGAAGGCGAACGTCCCCAGGCACGCAAGGCAGCGGTGCTGCTCCCGCTTTTTATGCAGGATGACGCGTGGCACCTGGTATTTATTCGCCGCGCCTCTACGCTACGCGCACATAGCGGCGAGATCGCTTTTCCCGGTGGTTCCTACGATGCCGAGGATGGTTCGCTGGTTGAAACGGCTCTCCGCGAGGCCTCTGAGGAAATTGGTCTGCCGTCCACGCGTGTAGAAGTGCTCGGCCTGCTCCCTCCCGTGTTTACGGTTGTGAGTAATTTTCTTATTGCACCCGTGGTGGGATATCTGCCCGCCGGTCCCGGTCAGCTTCAGGCGCAGGCCAGCGAGGTTGCGGAACTGCTACTGCTGCCTCTCCACGCACTCGCTGATCCAGCAATTGCCCATACTGAAATCTGGACGAACGACGGGCGCACACGCACGATCTATTTCTATGAGTATGGCTCGCTGCGCATCTGGGGCGCGACTGGCCGTATCTTGCATAGCCTTTTGCTGAGCCTGGAAACAGGCCTGAGAAACCCATAAGTCATAGCAGTCTTGATTCTTCGGTGGTACTGGCTACAATAAGAAGAGAGATAGTATGAATAACTAGTCATCTTTTGTAGCGCGTTACCGTACGTTGTTCCTTTGATCTGTGTGTATCTTGCCCGCTGATCCATCGTGGAGAAAATACTGTGACGTTGCCAACACCTGATGCTCAATCTCAGAGGTCACTGTCTTCCTATCCTCGCACGGTTTCTGGTGCCCACTCGATCCCCGTTCGTTTCCCCTTGCCCGTCACTCCGCCTTTGCCCGCTCATTTTCCTCTCTCTGGAACAGACTCTGCTCGCGCCCAGGCTGCGTCGTCCGCTGATTTTTCCCATTCTTGGGATCTGGCTACTGGAGGCTTGAAAACCTTAACTGCGAAGCGCGAACTTCCTCCGCGCCAGGAGAGACGCGTCCCGACTGCGCCTTCCCCTGCGCTAGAATCGACCCGCAGCTATATGTTTTTGCTGGTGATTCTGGCCTGCATCGTTGTGATGCTGATTAGTGGAGGCGTTGTGTTGTTCATGACGCTCCAACCTTAAAACAATTTATTGCTCTGACAAGCTAGCACACGCTGCTCTGGCGTCGGCCATTTTTTAAGGAAACTCACAAGGATATCCTTTGCATTCTTGTGCCCTTTTTCTACGCACCGACGGCAGGTATCCCATGCAGTTCGCGGGCGTGACGCACAGCTTTGATGATGGCTCGTGCCAGGACAGTCGCGGCTGCGGCCCCGATCAGGCTGGTTTGTAGGGCTGCGCTCTGCTCGTCCGCACGTTTGGCACGTGGTCCCAGAGCCAGAGCAAAGACGGTATCGCCATCGAACATGGTGTGCGCTGGCCGCAGGGTCAGGGCCAGGCCGTTATGTGCCATTTGCGCGACTTTGTTGATCTCGTTTTTGCGCAGAGCGGCATTCGTAGCGATGACGGCTATCGTCGTGTTGCCAAACGGGCTGCCGAAAATGGCACCGCCCTGGGAATTTCTGGCACCCGCGATAACCTGCTGGTTGTGCGGATCAATGACATCCCCAACCGCGTTGACGACAACGATGGCCCCGACAATCAGATCATCGTCCAGTTGTATGCTGGCTGAACCCAGGCCGCCTTTCATCATAAAGGCCGGTCCGCTTAGCTTGCCCACAGTCGCGCCTGTGCCAGCACCAATATTGCCCTGAAGCGTGGCCTCACTGCTGGCTTGTTGGCAGGCCCGATAGCCCGCCTCGGCATCAGGGCGCACACGAGCTGACCCCAACGCCAAATCGAAAATGGCGGCTGCGGGAACGATAGGCACACGTGCAAAGCCAGTGTCAAAGCCCTGGCCCTGCTCCTCCAAGTAGCGCATGACCCCGCTAGCTGCGTCCAACCCGAAGGCGCTGCCGCCAGTCAACAGGACTCCATGCACTTCCTCAACCATGTGCATGGGACGTAAAACATCTGTCTCGCGTGTGGCTGGCGCACCCCCACGCACATCCACACCGCCTACCGCCGGGTGAGCGCAAAGAACAACGGTGCAGCCAGTTGCCGCCTCCAGGTTGGTGTCATGCCCCACGCGAATACCGGGCACATCGGTGATATCATCATGCATAAACTAGCGATCCTTTCCTAAATGCTACTATTTTGATGCAAAAATAAACACACCATTATGAGTATTCTATCAAAACATCAGTGTTTTATTATATCTTTTTGAAAATCTTTTACAAAACGTCAGATTTGATCGGCAAGCATTGACAATTGCACGCTTCCATGTTATCCTATCATCGTTAGGTAAATCTATGTAGAATAGGAAACCCTAATATACATAGTATTATTCCAATTCTCAGAGAGTTGTCAATGTATGAAAGACCAAAAAACCATCCTCTCACCTCAAGAGCGTCGGCGGCGCAACCGGGAAGAGATGAGCAATGCCATTCTTGAGGCGTCGCGGCAGGTTATGCGTGAAGAAGGAGTTGCCGCCCTAAATCTGCAAGAAGTGGCGCGTCGGGTTGGTGTACGCGCTCCGTCCCTCTACGAGTATTTTCCGGGGAAAATGGCCATCTACGACGCGCTCTTTCGTATGGGCGTGCGCATCTATGCTGAACAAATGAGTCGCATTACTCAAAGCACTGATTCGTTCTGGGCATATGTACAAGCCGTCTTAGAATGCTACATGACGTTTGCCCAGGAGTACCCAGAACTGTATCAGCTCGTCCAAGAACGTCCAGTTCCGGGATTTGTCCCCTCCGAGGAAAGTATGGAAGAGAGCCGTCGCTTACTGACGATGGGTAATGCCATCGTGGAAAAGGGTATTGAGCGGGGAAGCGTTGCACTTGGCATTACAGTCTCACAGGCGCGAGACCTGTTCCTGGCCATGATGCATGGACTGACAGCGCTACACATGGCAAATGAACCGCATCTCTCAGTCGGCTCTGGGCGCTTCGGCAGCTTACTCCCAGCAGCACTCGCCCTCTTTCGTGCAGCGTGGGAGCCAGAATCTTCCCAGTCACAAAGTGAACAGACGAAGAATGATTGATGGCTCGTGGTTTCTCACCCAGTGTTTTTAATCCCTTGTACAGCAGTGATAAAATTACTCATCAGGAGAATAATCATGCAAGCAGCTAACAAAACGCAAAAGAGTGATCCTATCGCGCATTCCACTTGTGAACAAGCAGCAACCATCCCAGCGCTTACACATCAGGAGGCGAGAACTATGGCAACGCTCGAACTTGAACGTTTCCTCGCACTTGTCACTTCTCTCTCGCTTGACGATTGGGAAAAGCCCACAGCCTGCCCCCTTTGGAACGTTCAGCAGATGCTTGCTCATGTGACAGGGGCAGCCGCTTCCTATGCACGCTGGTCAGAATTCAAACGCCAGAATAGTCTCAGGGTCCAACGACCCTACCGAGCTTCTGGCCTCTCATACCTCGACAGCCTGAATCAAATTCAGGTCAATGATCGAGTACAGGCCACACCTGCCGCGTTGATTGACGAACTGCGAGCGGTGGGACCACGAGCTATTGCCACACGAGCAAAGCTCCCTGCCTTGCTGCGTGCTATTCGTCTGCCAATACCGGGAACTGGAGGGATTACTGCGATTGGCTATCTGACAGACCTCATCTATACACGCGACATGTGGATGCATCGGCTAGATATCTGCCAAACCACGCACTGTGAGATGAGCATGACCACTGAACATGATGGTCGTATTACTGCGCTGGTGATCCGCGATCTGGTAAAGCAGTTCGTGCCACCTCTGCGCAAAGCAAGCATCGTCTACACGCTTACGGGAACTGGCGGGGGCACATGGCAATTCGGGCAAAAGGGGTCTGCTCTGACCTCGATAAAGATGGATGCCCTGGACTTTCACCGTCTGGCATCAGGACGTCTTACCCCAGAAGAGGCGTGGTCATATACCTCTATAGATGGTGATACGGCTCTTGCACGCGAGATCATCAATCGCACCAAGGTTCTTTATTAAGATTATACAAGTGTGCGATGCAAACGGCTCATTCCACGGAATGAGCCGTTTGCATCGCACACTTGTATAATGATTGGATGGAGATGGTTCGGTTTTTCTCCGTGATGATCGAGATGAGCCTGCAATAGCTATTGTGGAAGTTTCAAGGCCAACGCGCAGTCCTGAAGCGCTTGAGCAATTTCGGCTTCAGCGCGTGCTTTGCTCAAGCCGAGAAAGCCATTGGATTGCACTTTATGCATCACCTCGCTGGCAATCTGCAAAAGCCAGCGTTTATATTCTTCGGCCTCTTGGGGCTGGCTTTTCTCGTTTAAAATACCTATAGCTTGCTCACACATCTGGTTTCTGACACGTATTGCATCCTCTTTACCATGCCCCTGGTACTTTTCGAAGAGGTCATTATGCCCCTGATGATCTCCGCCCTTGAGAGCAAAAAGTGTCTGGATGCATTCGTTGTCGGGAAATTGCCTGCTGGTATCGCGCACAATCATGTAGAGCGAAAGCGCTGTTGAGACCACTTTAAGTGCACTCCCGTGGACAACTACCAGGGAGGTTCCAGCAACTACAAATGGGAGAGCAAAAAGAAATTCCGCTTCTTCGGGCGTGAAGTCTGTGGCTTTAGTCATGATGATTACTCCTTCTCAAACGGTGTACAGATCAGATTTCACACGAAGTATACATACTATTGTATCTAAAAACAAGCTAACGCCATTTGCTTTCTCCAAAGGCAGTCTCTCAGAGAAGCTCTCCGTAAAACTCACTCACATAGCGCTGAAAGACGGGCAAGGCTTCAATGCATACCCAGCTTGCCCGCTTCAGTTCCTCGCGCTTCTTCTCTACGGCTACAATGGCTTTCTCTGGTTGACCCGCTGCCAGTTCGTCAAGCACTGGCAGGATGATGTTGAAATCATAGCCAGCCTCTCTGAGCAAGACCACCACGCGCAGGCGACCCATCTGTTGCTCGTCATAGAGGCGGTAGCGGCTGCTCTGGTCGCGGAGCGGGTGCAAAAGACCCTGCTGTTCCCAGAAATGCAGGGCCGAAACTCGCACACCTACCTGTTTGGCTGCCTCTCCCACGCGGAGCCGTTGGGGATGGCGGGTGCTTTGCAGAGAAGCGGATTGCGCAGCCAAAGCACGCAGGGCTGTTAGCGTCTGCTCCATCTGGAAACGTTTACTGGCAAGTTCGGCGTGGTGCGTGTCGATAATCGCAAGCGCGGCTGAAAGGTCGCCCCGATGAAGCGCCTGCATGATCGCTGGCGTCCGCTGCCAACCGTAGCCACTGAGCAGGCTGCGGGCGGTTTTGAGAGCAGCAAGATGGTGTTGTGTGTAGAGACGGTAGCCAGCCGGGCTGCGCTGTACTTGCGGGATCAAACCACTGGCTTCGTAATTGCGCACCTGTTGGACGCTGATCTGTCCAGCCAGTGCCAGATCGTGTGTACGCAGATAGGAATGAGCTGTCATGTAAAACCCCCAAGTTCCTTTAGACACTTTCCTTTCTGCTTGATTTTCATTTTCTGAAAGGATTGTCCTCCTCATTTTGGTCGGTTTGGCAGCTCGATCCATGCTTTCGTCGAAAACAATGCGCTCGCTACTGCTCACCTTCACGCCAAGCATTGTCTTTCGAGAGCTTATCAGCTTGGCGCGTCGTCTCAGGCAAACGATAGCCGCGTCCGCAGGCCAGAACATACTTGATGCTGCTCGCCAAACTGATTTTATGGCCCGATGAGATAAACATGGGCTTGACCTTTGCACGCGTGCGTAGTACTGCCCCGATGGTTTCGTGGCGGTCTATCAATGGCGACCAGTCCCCGACTGCTTCTCCAACCGGCTCGTATGTGCCTATAAACAGCGATTTGGCGCAGCCAATAGTCGGCGTGTCTATCCATAAACCCAAGTGCGCGGCGATACCCAAGCGGCGCGGGTGCGCGATCCCTTGCCCATCGGCCATCACTAGGTCAGGTTTTTGTTTGAGTTGTTGCAACGTGCCCAGCACACTCGGCAGTTCGCGGAAGGAGAGCAACCCTGGAATATAGGGCATACGCAACGGCTCCTCGTAGACATGTTTCTCCAGGATCACCAGATCAGGATAGGAGAACAACACCACTGCCGCACGCGCCATGCCGTTCCCTTCGTTGATTGCCATATCAACTCCGGCTACGTAGCGCACCTCGCCTAACTGGTCTTCCAGCACAATTTTGCTGGCTAGCTCCCGTTGCAACGCCTTTGCCTCGTCTAGCCCCACATTCCATGTGTGTAATGTCATAGGACTACCGCGCTTCCGTAATAAAGATCATGCGGGGACTCTCATGCTCGTATGGCCCGAAATCGTAGTTACCATACACATTTTTAATGTGAAAACCCGCCTGCTCCAAAAGCAGATCAGTCTCGTTGCGTTCAAAAAGATACAGGCTGGTCTGCGAAATCGTGCGCTGTACGGCCTCACCCTGGCGGTGGACCTCGTAGAAATGCGTCAAATCCAACAGATGCTGGGTGTTCGCCGAGGCTGGGCTGAGGAAGTGCGTCACGTAGCTACCATCTGCTTGCTGCCACGTTCCCTGATGCAGCATTTGCCCGCTCAAATGCTCCATATACCGTGCATCGTCATTGCTGATATCCAGAACAAAGGTCGCTCCCATGCTCAAATGCTGGCGGATCGCGGCCAGCGCCTGCTGCTGCTGACGCCGTGTGATAATATGCCCAAATGAGCCAAGCGCAACGATAGCCAGACGATATTTATCAGGCAATTGGAGCGTACACATATCCTGCTGAACAAGCTGGCAACGGTCTGCGGACCCGGCTTTCTCCAGTTCCTGATGTGCGAGAGCGAGCATACCCGCCGAAGTATCCACGCCCGTCAGCGTATAGCCGTCATGTGCCAGCGGCAGCAACAAACGTCCGCTGCCGCACGCCAGTTCCAAAATCTTGCCTCCGCACAGCTCAGCGAAGTTGCGATACATATCCAGATCTTCGTCAAAGTGCGCGTGTTCAATATCATAAAATGGCGCTATAGAATCGTAATCGCTCATGAGCTTTTTCTCAAATTCCTACCACAAATGCACGAGGGTTGTGAAACACACTCTGCTATTTTCGTTCTTATGCGTGCTAGCAAACCCCCTTGCCGATATGTCTGGGACTGTATAGCACGTTTGTTTTGTGAAACTACTGTTATAGTATACACAAAAAGTGTCTCTAGATGGTATCGAACGAACTAATTGTCCACTGGTAACTGCCCTGAGTAAAGGCAAGATGCACAGTGTAGCTCTTCCCACCTGATCGCGTGACCTGGACCATCACTTTGCTCGCATCGTTGGGATCGGCTGTGGATGTATAGTTGGTTACCTGCCCATCGGACGTGTCTAACGCCTGCGCCTGCTGGGTAAAGGCCGCCTGCGTAAGCCTTGTACCATCTGACTGGGTCATAGTGGACGCCAGATAGTTATAAGCACCAGTATAATCTTGCACCGAAATAGCCAGGTAATAGTTCTGCGCCTCTTCCTGGGGCGATGTCTCGCTAGCGACGACAGTCGCGTGAAGATTGATTGAAAAGGTATGCGCGGTCTGCCCAGCAAAGTAGATGGCCGCGCCACATGTGCCCACTATCAGCAGGAAGATACCGCCAAGTACCCCCAGCACAATCCAGAGCGCCTTGTTCGACTTTGGTGGCTGTGGTTGCTGCACTGGCACATACGTTGGTTGTGGGTAGACTGGCGGTGCCCCGTACTGCGTCGATGGGTACGGCTGCTGGCTATACTGTTGCTCGTAGGACGATGTATACGGTGATTGCCCGGATGGTGGCTGTTGCGC
>JBDTBU010000371.1:0-7220 GCA_039923935.1 Ktedonobacteraceae bacterium
CGCATCCGTTGCCAGTTAAATCGGTCCATTTTTCCTCGCTTGACTCTATGCAGACAGACATATTCTATACTCTCGAATATTGTGGCAGGTTTCTCACAAAAGTACAAGCATTCTTGAGGCTTCTGCAAGAACGCGACTAGTACCAGTGGCAACAGTCAGTGGGTATGTATTTCTCTGCGTTAATATTAGAGGTTTTCTTCGTCCAGTATAATAATAACAAATTTAAAAATATGCAGGCATCCGCTCTGGCGCGTCTGCAATAACATTTTTGTACCATTACTAAAAAGAGGATGTGCCCATGAACCCATCTGCCACGATCCCATTGACACAGATGTTTTTATCCTGGACACTCCTGGGTGTGCTCTGCGCCTGGATGCTCTTATGTGCTTTTCTGGCTTTTAGACCGCTAAAAGCTGAGACACGGGAGGAGGCGGATGTGTTCACACCTTCGGGAGAATTCCCTATCTTCGTACAACAAACACGACAAACATCGCTGCACCAGCACGCTCTGTCTCCTGGAGGTCTCGTTACAGTTCCAGCCGAGTCGGCCAATGAGGTTGACGCGGCTCCTGTTGCCTGACCCCCTTGAGTTTGCGTATAGGGGTAGTATAGACGCCGTTCCGAAATGGTACACCTGGATGTAGTTCCAGATGTACCATTTTCTTATGCAGCCGGGAACATCGCTAGAGTGCAAAGGTATGCTGCTGGCTGATAGCGCGTGTATGTTCTTTTTAGCCACCAGGATTCTGATTCTGTCCAGGCGACACAAATGTGCCGTTTTCGTTCAGATACACCAGTTGGTTGCCCTGAATATTCACAAGCATATCAAGTTTTCCGTCGTGATTCACATCCTGGAAAGTGAGAGTAACGGGGGTCAAATCCTGGCCCGGTCCCACCAATGTGGGTCCACTAAATACGACGCTTTTCGAGACATCCCCACCGGGTATTTCGATGATGATAATATGCCGCTTCAAGTTCATAGCGATAAAGTGGCTGGGGTTCTGTGCGGAATCGTGATGGCCCACAACCTGATCAATTTGGAAGGTACGTGGACGACCATAGTGCCAATCGTCCTGCGTGGTCTGGAACCAAGCCCCGATAGCACTGAACGCAACCCAGCCGAGCAGCATCACGAGCAGGGCCAGCCCAACAAAGACGAACCAGTGGAACCGTCTGACCTCGTGATAATCGTCAGTCTGCCTGGACCTCACACGTTCCGAGCCGCTCAAAGCACGCGACGGCCCTTGGGATAGCGGAGGTATACGCTCCTGTGCGGCTGTGCGCCGTGGTGGGACCATGTGCCGGGCTGTGCGTGGCCCTAACTGCACATCAGCCGAGCGCCCAGTCTCAGCCCGCACATCGGTCCGGTAACGTCTGGCGCTGCTTGCGGGGCGAGATGGCCAGACATCATCATGCTCACCCTCATTCAACATCTCTTCATTGGTAATTGCTTGATAGCGGGCTGACGTTTGCCTCGTGCCCTGCCGCATGTGCATAGAGTCCACTGTGCCACCGCCTCTCCGGGGTGTTTTTGAGTACATAGAATGTGAGTTCTAACAATTACTCACAGTATAATCTGATCTGAACAAAATTTCAAGTCTTTTGTGGAACCAATTAGAATGTTTGAATAGCATTTCCCTTTGCCGCTGCTTTTTTGCTGGAAAACGAGAGTGCGGAAGAGGCTAGCAGCGAGCAGCAAAAATAGTATATATTGAGTACAGTAATCGACTAGCGATGAGCAGGCAAGCCCCTTGAATGGAGAGCTGGCGCTCGCCTTCGGCTCCGTTTTTTTCGCTCGCCTCCGGCTCTGGGCTTTTCTGAGGAAAGGGACAAGATTCAATGCAATTCATATTTACGCTCATGGAAGAAGCAGATGCACATGAGATCAATACGTGGCGTTATGCTGAGCCATATGCCGTGTATAACATTGATGCCGCCGCTGAGGATGATCCCGCTGAATTGCTGGACAGGCGCAGCCCGTACTATGCGGTATGTGATGAAACAGGCGCGTTAGTGGGCTATTTCTGTTATGGCACCTCTGCACAAGTGTGGCAGAGCGAGACGCCGGGTCTGTATAGCGAGGATGCAACCATCGATATTGGTTTGGGGATGCGGCCCGATCTGACTGGCAAGGGGCTGGGCTTGACCTGGGTCAATGCTGGCCTGGATTTTGCCAGAGAAAACTTTCAGCCGCGCACCTTTCGTCTGGTTGTGCTCACCTTCAACGAGCGAGCCATTCGCGTCTATGAGCGTGCAGGCTTTGCGCGTGTACGTGTGTTTACGCAAAAGAATATCTATGGCGAGCGCGATTTTCTGGAGATGAAGCGGGAAGCTGGTATGTAGTGCTGTATTTGAACATATCAAAATGAAAGCCTAGCAGCCCACCTCATGTAAGTTTGTCCTGGTCCCTTTCCATCCGCGCACAGACTGTCTGCTTATCCGGCGCATCGATGAGCAGATCGATTAAGATTTTCAGAGTCAGTCACACTGATTTCGTTGGACTGAATACCCTCGCGTCCAGCGTCCCCCCGCGTTATGAGAGAACGGGAACTTTTGCCTGGGCCATTCCGTTAGTAGCTATGCAATACATGTGCAGGCGGATATCACTGGGCCGTGTGAAAATACCCGTCCATGCGACGCATATATTATCAAGACAAACAAAGGGTGCCGAGCGCGAAGGAGAGATAGACATTATGTGGCAAAAACAGAGTAAAGAGGTTTTCGGAGCATACACCCAAAAGGTGGGCTATGCATTGATCGGTCTATGTATAGGCAGCTTGCTGCTAGTAGGCTGCGGTGCGGGTAGTATGACTAGTGCTAGCAATGTACAATACAGTAGCAATAATGTAAATCATGCAGCCATACAAGGGAGTAGTAGTCAGCCTCAGACGACATCATCAAATAGCAACGGAACCGACGGGACTGCCGGAGACAAAGTGACCCAGCCAGGACCGCAGTATTTGCAGAAAAGCCTACAAGTAACCATGCAAGTGCAGGATACGCGTGCGACGGCCAGTGCGCTTCAACAATGGGTGAGTACCTCGGACCCACAGGCGACCTCCGATGGCATTGACTATGAGCAGGCTGGGGACACGCAATATACTGTCACCCTGACCTTTCTGGTCGATGTCGATCATTATAATCAGGTGGAAACATATTTGCGCGACTATGCGGGACAGAAGGGCAACATGCTCGTCAGTCTGCATGAGACTGTGCAGGATGTGACCAACGATTATATCGACACACAGACGCGTCTAACTGACCTACGTGCAGAGCAACAGCGTTTACTTGGTTTCTTGAACCAAGCGCAAAACCTGAGTGATACGCTGAACGTGGAGCAGCAATTGAGTCAGGTTGAGGGCCAGATCAATAGCATCGAGGCGCATCTGAACGCGCTCAAGGGAGAGACGACCTTCTATACCGTGACTATCTCCTTACAACCGCTGGGAACCGCGTTGCCACCTACGCCCACATCGAGTCCCTGGAGCGCTGTTCCGGTCTGGCAGGGTGCGTGGACCGCTGTGGTCGGTGTCTGGCAGGTTGTGGTGACGCTGCTCATCTGGCTGGCCGCGTTCAGCGTGTATATTATTCCCATTGTGATTATCGCGTGGCTGGTGAGACGTTGGTGCTGGAACAGAATGCCACATCATATGGCTACGGCATCTCCACTCAGTCGAGCCGCAGCCGCTCAGCCAAAGGATGGTGATCCAGAATAGTTCGCTTGTAGTACTCGATGAACGAAACGATGGTGGATACACTCGAATGAACCGAGCGTATCCACCATCGTTTGTTGGCGATTAGACTGCTTCTTTGCTCATTGCTGCGACCTGCCCAGCGGCAAGCGGATGTTTGATGAGTTCGGCAGCCTTCTCGGCGATCATAATCGTGGGAGCGTTGGTGTTGCCACCGACAACGTTGGGCATGACCGAGGCGTCGATCACACGTAGCCCCTCGATGCCACGCACGCGCAGTTGGGAATCGACGACTGCCATAGCGTCGCTGCCCATCTTGCAGGTGCTTGTGGGATGATAGATGGTCTCGCCAGATTGGCGGATGGACTCGATGACCTCAGCCTCAGTCCGTTGCCAAGTCATTGGCTCGATTTCGGCACCTAGCACGCCTGCAAAGGCTTTGGAGTGTGCTAGTTCGTGCGCGAGCTTCAGTCCAGCCTGGAGCGACTGCATGTCCTCTTGCTCGCTCAGGTAATTGGCGTGGATCATGGCGTGTGCCAGCGGATCGCTGGAACGCAGGAGGATGCGCCCACGGCTCCTGGGATGCAGGAGGGTTGGAGCAATCGTGAAGCCATGACCGGGCAGTTTCGTAGCACCATGATCTTTAAAGAAGACGGGTGCGAAGTGATACTGAATGTCAGGCGCGGCCAGTCCATCCTGTGTTTTGATAAAGGCACCTGCTTCCGCGACGGGCGAGGTAAATGGTCCCTTCTTGAAGAGCATATAGTTGAGGATATTGCCAAATTTCTCCGCATCGTTCAGGCTGATTGGCTGGGTGATTTGGTAGACCGCGCCAGCAACTACATGATCTTGCAGATTCTCACCGACGCCTGGCAAATCGAGCACGACTTCGATGCCCACAGATTTCAGGTGCTCGGCTGGTCCAATGCCCGAAAGCATCAGGACTTGTGGCGAGTTGATCGCCCCACCACAAAGCAGTACTTCACGGCTGGCGAGCGCCGTCTCAATTTTGCCATTGTTCATGTACACCACACCAGTAGCGCGGCCATTCTCAATCTGGATACGCGAAACCTGCGTGTCCGTACGCACTGTCAGGTTGGAGCGTCCCAATGCAGATTTGAGATAGCCGTTGACGGTACTCCAGCGTTCGCCGTTTTTCTGGGTGGTCTGGTAGAAGCCTGCGCCCTCATTCACAGCGCCGTTGAAATCGTTGTTTTCAGGGATGCCCAGTTCTTTGCAGGCTTCCACAAACATGCGCGAGAGAGGATTGAAGTAGCGCAGATCGGCCACATTCAACGGGCCGCCTGTGCCGTGATACTCGGAGGGGCCACGCTCCTGATGCTCGGCCTTCTTGAAATAGGGAAGGACATCGGCGTAGCCCCAACCCTCGTTGCCCGCGTCGCGCCAGGAGTCGTAATCGTGTTGATGGCCGCGCACATAGAGCATAGCGTTGATCGAACTAGAGCCGCCCAGCATCTTGCCGCGTGGCCAGTACATCTTGCGATTGGCCATCGTCGGCTCTTCCTCGGTGTAATACTCCCAGTCCAGGGGTGTCTTGAAGAGTTTGGAGAACGCGGCGGGAATGTGGATTTCTGACTTTTTGTCTGGTCCGCCAGCTTCGATGAGGAGCACGTTTGCCTGTGGGTCTTCAGTCAGGCGATTAGCCAGCACGCAGCCTGCTGAGCCAGCCCCAACGATAATGTAGTCGTACATAGTTGCGCACCTTCTTCATGAATGTTTGGTACAACAGCGTACTGGGTACGGGTAAAGTGTCTCGTATCCTGTCCAGCAAGATACGTACCTATGGCCCAAGTATATACTCTTGCTAGCCATATATGCAATGGTTGGGTGGTCAGTATAGCGGCTTGCTTCAATCATCTGATATAATGATATCGATCATATGCTACGTACTACTTGAATCGCAGGATTGAAGAAAGGAAAAGTTCACTGATGAACAAACAAGAAACAATGCTCTGGCAGTTTGATGAGACATCTGCTCCTCTGCCACCTCTCGCTGATATGCAGGATATGAGCGGCACACACAAAGAGATGTATATGAAGCTCTACAGGCAGCTTGGGCCTATTTTTCGCATATCCCAGAACGGTCAAACAGTGACGCTGCTCGCAGGACCAGAGGCCAATGTACTTGTGGGACGTTACGGGCAAGAATTTTTAGTTTCAGGTGAGTTTTGGGAAGATTTCGGCAAGGCGATGGGTGGCGAAGAAGGCATAACCTTGACCAAGAAGCGCGATGGTGAAGTAAATCGTGCCCGTCGTGCGAGAAGCAGTAGCCACTATTCGCGTGGCAAGGTGCTCGATCAGATTCCACTTATGGTCGAGATGGTTCGGGAGCAGATGAAAACATGGCAAGAGGGCGAGAGTATTCCCGTTTTGCCCCAAATGCAGCGGATTGTGGCTGAGCAATTGGGACAATTGTTGGTGCATCATGAGGTGGGCGACTATCTGCAAGATTTCATCACAGTGCTCGATACAGCTATCGCAAATGCAATGGAGCACAAAAATTTCCAAGCCTTTGCTGAGCCTGCTTTTATTCATGCCAAGCAGCGTACAGACGAGCTTGCCCGCTCGATCCTGGCTAAACGCCGCGCCGAGGGAACTGCTGACCGCAAGCCGGATCTGCTGGATCATGTTTTGGCAGATGCAGCAGAGCATCCTGAACTGTATTCGGAAGCGGAACTAGAAGCTGCCTGTGTTGTGCCATTCTTCGCTGGCATTGATACTGTAGCGTATACCTGCTGCACAATGTTGTACCAACTGCATAAGAACCCAGATGTGTATAGGCGGATTGTGGCAGAGGTTGATGAAGTCTTCGCACAAGGTTCGCTTGATTGGGAGAAGTTAAAAGGTATGCAGGCTATTCACGGTGCGGCCCTGGAAACGCTCCGCACAGGGAAGGGTCAGGGGACGACAAATCAGAAATTCCGCGTTGTCAAACCCCTGACCTTTGCGGGGTATAGCCTACAAATGAATGCTATTGTTCAACTTGATGCAGACTTAGCACACAACTTGCCGGAATTGTTTCCAGAGCCGGATGTCTTTGATATTGATCGCTATCACGCGCCTCGCAATGAGCATCGTCAGCCGGGCGCGTTCTCGCCCTTTGGTTTGGGCGATCATCTCTGCCTGGGGGCTGGCATTGCCGAGATTCAGTTAATGGCCAACATGGCGACCATCCTGCATACCTACCAGATCGACATAGAGATGGCAGATGGACAACCATTCTCCGGCTTTGGTTTGCTCTCACACGGTATCAGCCAACTTCGGATGCAGGTCGTTGCCAGATGACAATAGAGGCATAGGGCAATGAAAAGTGAGAACAGAGTATGTTGCAATAGCATACGCTGTTCTCGCATAAGGAGATCGTGAGCGAAGATTAACGTCGTGCGCGTGCCTTTTGTCTGTTTAGCACAGGAGCCACTTTGGGCGTTGTCGGCAGTTCGGCAGAATCCGCCGTTCCCACCTGGATGGCTGAAGCCGGCTGGCGAATAAAATGGTAGAGGAACGCGC
>JBDTBU010000372.1:0-7965 GCA_039923935.1 Ktedonobacteraceae bacterium
GAGTGGCTCTACGCCAAGCACACGGTCTTCTACACCGATCTCCCGCATTACTTTATGGAGTTCGATCTGCTCGACAAAGCCAGCGACGCGTTTCTCAGCACCGAGCGGCGGCGCAACTTCCTGCGCCAATTGCCCTTTGTGATCTCCGTGAAAGTGCTGCACGAGGGTCCAGTCCGTACCATGCACACACTGAAAAATCTGGTCGGGCCATCGCACTTTATCAAGCAAGACCAGAAGCAGCTTTTGAGCAAGCTATGCACCGAGCGGGGTCTGGATATCACGCGGGCCTTGCAAGAGACGGAGACGAACGGGTTGATGGAGGGTCTGTACATCAAGGTTGAGGAAGAGGGCGTAGTCAAAGAGCGCTACAAATACGTGCGCGGCGGTTTCCTACAAACGGTCTTCGATTCCGAGAGTCACTGGCTAGATCGCCCAATCTTGCCCAACAGCCTAGTAGCTGGGTGTGAGTTGTTTTAAGAGCAATATGCTCGAACATGGAGGATAGAATGGCACACGATACGAACCGATTTGGAGTGTGGCAACCGTGGAACCAGCAAGAAGTAATATGGCAGAGCAAAAAATACCATCAAACTGGACCTTCCCAGGCTTATCGACAACCATAGATCACACACCCGACTGGTCCGCGCTCCAGACGCGCTTCTCCTGGTTGCGTGCAATGGATGGCGTGCCGCAAAGTCCCATCTATCATGCAGAGGGCGATGTGCTGATCCATACGCACATGGTCACAGAAGCTATGCTGGCCCTGACAGAGTGGCGTGAACAGTCGCCCGATTACCAGCAAGTGCTGTATGCCTCGGCTATGCTCCACGATGTTGGCAAACCAGACTGTACGGTGATCGATGAAGATGGACAGATTAGCTCGCGTGGACATGCAAAAAAGGGTGAGAAGATGGCACGCCGCCTGCTCTGGTTGGGCGAAGAGTTGTCCACGCCCGCGCCGTTTGCGTTGCGCGAACAGATCGCCAGGCTGGTACGTCTGCACGGTTTGCCGTTGCAATTCCTAGACAAGCCCGATCCCGTACGCACGATAATCGAGGCCAGCCAGTATGTACGCCTGGATCACGTCGCGCTATTAGCTGAGGCCGATGTGCGCGGGCGTATCTGCGCTGACCAACAGGAGTTGCTGGATCGCGTCACCCTTTTCCGTGAGTTCTGTCAGGAACAAGCCTGCTACACGGTCCCGCGAGCATTTGCCAGCGAGCACAGTCGCTTCACCTATCTGCACAGTGAGCGCGGCGACCCCGATTATGAGGCGTACGACGATACGTGCTGCGAAGTCGTGATACTGGCGGGCCTACCCGGCGTGGGCAAAGACACATGGATACGCGCCAACCTGCCCACTTGGCCGGTAATCTCGCTGGACGCGTTGCGTAAAGAGCTGGACATTCGTCCCGCCGCCGACCAGGGCTATCTGATCCAGGTGGCGCGTGAGCGAGCGCGGGAACTGCTGCGCCAACAGCGTTCGTTCGTCTGGAATGCTACCAACGTCACGCATATTGTGCGCCGCCGGATCATCGACCTGGCTCTGGCCTATCACGCTCGTACACGTCTGGTCTATCTCGACGCACCCTTCGCGGACATCCTGAGCCGCAACCGCACCCGGCAGGCGAGCGTGCCGGAGCATATCATTTACCGAATGTTAGGCCATCTGGAGATACCGAACATGCATGAGGCTCATCGCGTGGAGTGGATGCAGAATGGATAACAACTTTTCCATTTTTGAGCACAAAAAAACAGTCACATGGGCGACTGCTTCAACAACTCTTACAAGTATAGCATACTTTGGCCGAAAAATCTAGGAGGTGCATACACCTTCTGCTTTTTAATACCGTTATCATTCAAAATAACAGTAGTGTGTATTGTCTAGCCTCTTTTTCTGGTATTACTCGTCGCACTCCTACCAGTCTACTGCGCGTGTGAACCAGATTTGCAAGTATCCACGCACCCAACATATCGCAGACTCCGGCATCCAAAAGGGAGATGAAGAAAAGATGGATGGTGCGCACTTTATGTGATGAAATAGATAGAACGCGTGCAATCTACTTCATCTATCTATACATGGGTCATTAGCATTTTAATAATTGTAGAGAGATGATAGTGTTCGAGAAACCCTAACAATGTGGGAGCATTCATAAGCAAAGGCTGATGTATATCCCTGGTAACAGCGATCTCAAAGGCATGGATAATGAGTGGGAGATCTTGCTCCAGCGTGCAGAAATCCTGTTGATGGGTCTCTACAAGATGAACAGCAAACCTCACTAGACGGGCTTCTAGCGCGAGATCCGGTTCACACAAGCGAGCATAGTTGGCAATTGTCTGGGGGATGCGATAACGATCCCTACAGCAAAATTCAACCAGTCCACTATCGACCAGTAGATCAAGCGTTTCAGAAGAGATGTTCCCAACCGCGCAGACCGCCTCTTCCGAAAAAGTGGCGGGTTTTGGCGGGAAGATGGCGAGGATGCATAAGGCGTCCTGAGCACTGGTTGGGAGAGCGTGCACGCTCAGATCAATGGCCAAACGCACAGATAGAGATCTTCCGAGAAGATTACGAGACAGATACGCCCAGGGAGGAAAAGGCTCTTCCAGGTCGAAGCAGGCTTGGCTATTGGTGCAGAGAGAGTGAAGCGTCTGCGCCAGACGCCGTGGCGAGTTGCTGAGCGACTGTATATGCAAGTGGCGACTAAGCAGTGTCAGCACCAGGGGGAGACTCCCCACTTTTTCGATCAGACACTGTAAGCCATCAAAATGCTCCTGGTGCACGCGGGGAGAGATATGTTGAAAGAGCGTCAGACTTTCAGCTTCCGTTAGTTCGTGCAAATGCAGAACTTGTTCGCCAGCAAAGGTATGTGCCAGTTGGGGGAAACGGGTAGTGAGCAGATAGGCACACCGATTGCCCCCCAGGTGAGCAGTGATAGCGTCGGCTAGCGTCCAGGCGTCATCTAGGATGATGAGCATCCGGCGATCACCAATCTGTTGCTGCACATATTTGGCCCAGTCCTCTGGTCTAGTATCCCCTTGCAGATCAGAGAGATCGAGTTGCAGCACAGTTCCCCAGCGACTCAACAGTTCACCGAGATGTGGAGTCGGACCCAGGCCAGCCCATAAGATACCATCGCAAAAGTACTGACGAATCTGCGGGTGATGTGCCAGCGCCAGCGCCAGAGCGGTTTTGCCCACCCCAGGTAACCCAATGAGGGCATACGACGTCTTCTGAAGTGTACAGAGGTTGGTCACAACCTGTTGGAGCGCAACCTCGCGGCCAATTAAAGGGTACAACTCAGATTGAGGCGAGGGAATGATGGGATCGCAGAAGAATGGCGGATGCTCTTGTCTTCCCTCGTGAGAGGCTGTCAGTTCTGATGCAGGTAATCCCAGTTCGGCAGCATCTTTGCCAAAGAGCGTATACAATTGCTTGCGAAAATAGGAGCCGGGAATGGTGGCTCCCCGTTCCCAACGGCTCACATTGCTTGATGTAGTACCGATATGATCTGCAACCTCTTGTTGGGACCAACGATGAGCAAGACGCTCCTCTGCCAACAGGGGATTAGGTATGGGCAGCCTGACCCTGCGCATATGTTTTACCTTTCAGTGTTTGTCTTGAAGCAAGGAAATATGTAACACCATAATGAGAGAGGAAACCTTTCTTCCAGGCAGCGAAAGTTCTATTTGGTATTTGTCACTCTATAGGCACGCGAAAAGTAGAGAAATCGTTGCACTTTCTAGAAGAATATATATATTCGCTCTCTTTGCATCCCGAAAACTGCAAAAAGAGAGAGCGGTCATGTTTTCTAGTCACGCATTCCACATACATGACTAGAAAACTGATCAGCTGTGCTCTGTTCGATTCACTGCAACCTCAGTTACACTATTCTCACAGAGAGGTAGCATCTTTCCACCCTTGTAGCTTATGCAAGGGTTGCCACACTCGTACATTTGGACCTCATGTTGTCTTGTAATGCGGCCCTCTCATTGCTACTGTATGAACTGATAAAAGGAGTACAGGCATGTCTCAACAGCATGATGCTGGATCTCAATTACCGCACAGTGCGTCGATTTCGCCTCTGGAAGCGGTGCTGCCCTATTTCCGCCGTTATTGGAGTGTCTCTACTATCGCGCGTCTGTTTTTCACTTTCCTCATGACCAGCACCTTCGTGATAGGCAGTTGGGCGGCTTCGACCACGCACGCGCAAGCGGCTACCGCGTCGGCGGTGCATCCGGCCATCGTCCAGACCCATGCCTCCCGGCTCGCGCCCGCTGCGCCGCTGATGATGAGCAGTAGCGGCACACTGGATGGCAACGGCGAAACGGGCTTTTACACCTACTTTGGGAAGGGCGTCAACGATCACCTCAAGGTTGAGGTCAATGTCGGCAACGGCAATCTGGTCGTGCATGCCAGTGATCTGCACATCCAGGGCACCAAGCTGGACCTCTCCATTGAGCGCTTCTACAACGCGCAGTCCAGCAGCACACGCGTCACCGATCTCGCTCCCCATTGGAGTCTGAGTACCGGGGCCGATGTGTTCCTGCAATTCAATGGCGACGGTTCCATCACCTTCTTCGGTCCCAGCGGCGGAACCGCACTCTTCAATCCCACGGGGACTGGGAGCTTCTTTGATCCTTTGGGACTCAACGCCACGTTGACCAAACCCGGCAGCAGCTATCAACTGACCTTCCACAAAAACGGGGAAGTGTTGCTCTTCGATAGCAGCGGACGGCTCACCAACGACAAAGAGAAGAACGGGGATCAGATCAGTTTCAGCTACAACGGGTCCACCCACCAACTGACCTCGCTCACCGACACCCAGGGACGTATCACCACATTCAGCTATAACGGCTCTGGCGAGCTGAGCACCATCACTGATCCCAGTGGACGCAAAGTGCAGTACGCGTATGATGGGAGCGGCAACCTGAGCAGATCCACCGATATGGCTGGGCAAATCACCAGTTATACCTACGCCGCTGGCAGTGCCACCCTGGTGAAGATCACCGATCCAGCCAACCACGTCATCCAGATCGCCTACAACGGCAACCAGGTCGCGACCCTGACCGATGCCACTGGAGCACAGACCAGCTTCGCCTATAGTAGTGGGCAGAGCGTGGTCACGGATGCGCGTGGCAACAAGACCACCTATCAGGTCGATAGCACGTCCAGAGTCACCCAAGCCACCGACGCGTTGGGTCGTAACCGTTCCGTGCAGTATTCACCCAACGATGATGTGACCATGCTTATGGATGAACTGGGCAACACCAGCCAGTTCCAGTTCGACGCCAATAGCAACATCACCTCCACCACCGAGGCCACGGGGGCGAAGAGCAGTTTCACCTACCAGGATGGCACGCACGCCTTCTATCCTACCGGC
Organism: Ktedonobacteraceae bacterium; assembly: GCA_039923935.1. Classification (GTDB taxonomy): domain Bacteria; phylum Chloroflexota; class Ktedonobacteria; order Ktedonobacterales; family Ktedonobacteraceae; genus Paraktedonobacter. The sequence continues at coordinate 5,385 of JBDTBU010000372.1, forward strand.
TCGACAGATGCCCAGGGCAGTTCCCTGGCCTACACCTATGATAGTCCAGGCAACATCACCTCGGCCAAAAACGTCACCTCTGGAGGAGCAGGGGAGACCACCACATCGACCTATAACAGCAATGGCACCATTGCCAGCATGACCGATGGCAATGGCAACAAGAGTACGTATAGCTATGACAACGTGGGCAATCTGGTCAAGATCACACCGCCCAGTCCACTGGGAGCAACGACGCTGCACCAGGACGCGCTCAGTCGCACCACCAGCCTCACCGATGGCGATGGCAACACGACCAGCTACACCTACGACGCGCTGGATCGCATCACCAAGATCACCTACGCCGATAGCTCGACCATCAGTTATGTGCGCGACGCGTCCGGCAATGTCACGAGTTTCACTGACAACACCGGCACCACCACCTTCCACTATGATGCGGCCAACCGCCTCACGCAGAAGGTGATTCCCAACAGTGCCACGCTCACCTACACCTATGACGTGGTGGGTAACGCGCTCTCGTTCACGGATGCAAGCGGCACGGTCAGTTACAGCTACAATACCGTCAATCTCATCACCTCGCTGACCGATCCCAGCGGGGCCAAAACCACGTATGGGTACGACAACAAGAACCAGCGCACCAGCGTGAATTATCCCAATGGCGTCGTGATGAGCCTGACCTACGATAGCGCGGGTCACGAAACTAGCATCATCGCCAGGCATGGAAGTACCACACTGTCTGGGTATAATTATACCTACGGCACCACCGATCTGCGTCAGAACATGACCGACCAGGTGACGGGCTTGGTGAGCACCTATCACTACGATAGCATGAACCGACTGACCCTAGACGCCGTGACCCAGGGGTCCACCCAGGTCAACGATTTCCAGTACAACTATGACAAAGCTGGCAATCGTACCTCGCAGACCATCAACGGCTCGCAGACGAGCTACAGCTACAATGCGGCGAATGAGCTGACGCAGCAAGGCTCTCTCAATTACAGCTATGATGGCAATGGGAATTTGACGCAGCTAAAGATAGGTGCTCAAATAAGTGCCGCATACAGCTACAATGTCAAGAATCAGATGGTCAGCTTCCAGAAAGGCACGACAAAAAACATTGATCTCACCTATACTGGCCCGGACCAGACAGAGCGGGTGAGCTTTCGTTTCACAACCTTCGTCAACGCTCCTTTCGGCGTCAGTAGCCAGAATGACCCAAGTAGCGGAACCACCTACTTCACTCGTGAAAGTAATGGGAATCTCGTGAGCGAGCGCACATCCGCAGGGACGTTTTACTACCTGTTTGATGGCCTGGGTTCCGTTGTCGGCCTGACTGACAGCAACGGGAACCTGGTCGGCAACGAGCGTTACGTCTACGATCCTTATGGCAACATCATCAACACGGTGAACTCGCCGCAGATGCAGAGTAACCCCTGGCGCTTCGGCAGTGGCTACACCGACGGCTTCACGGGTCTCACCAAGTTCGGCATTCGCTACGATGATACGAGTACGGGCCGCTGGACACAGCACACGCCGATTGGTGGCAGCTTGGCGGAGACGATCAAGGCGAACCCGTATGTGTATGTAGGGAATAATCCGGTCAACATAACTGATCCTTCAGGTAGGTGTGGCACTTTTGGAGGCATTACCTTCAATCATTACTGGTGGGGAGATGAATGGTTCCTTCCCTCTTGTGCTGCTCAAGCAGCTGCGATTGGAGTTGCAGTTATTCCTATTATCGGTACCATCGGTACTGCAGCTATTGGTTTCGCCATTCTTCGCAGCTGCAATGGGAGTATCTATATTGATCAGCCTCTAGGTGTAGGAATACTCGGAGCCTATCCACGTTCTGCTTGCTAAGGCTTAGCAGTTAAGAGATAGGAAATGACCCATCATGAAAAAATCATGATGGGTCATGATAAGAAGCTGCTGGAGAGCTTTTTCTGTCGGTACCCTGGCTTGTTCCAACAACTGCTCAGTGCCGAAACGCCTGAGTAGCGAGCCAGTACTCGGTTTTAAAGGCTCGCCTCTAAAGGTGTATCTCTCGATCACTCCGCAGGTTGGTGAAAGAGAGAAAATCACTCTCCACGTGAGAAGACAGATGGTCTGTACAGATCATCCTGAAAAGGAACAGGAACATAATGCAACAGTTACGTACGAAAAATGTCTGGTTCGTTCTCCAAGTTATCACAGGTGTACTTTTAATAGGATATGGTGTTTTTCTGTTTTTCTACTTTGACCCTCGAACATTTCGTGATTGGACCTTTATAGAGCTTGTACTTGCCATTCTGTATGGCTTTTTTGACTGGCGTAGAAGGAAAAATAAAGCGAAAAATTCTGAACGATAACACCAGCCTGGGACGCTGGACGCAGCACACCCCGATTGGGGGCAGTTTGCAGGAGACGACCAAGGCCAATCCGTATGTGTGTACGGCGGATAATCCGGTGAATGTGGTTGATCCGAGTGGGGCTTTCAATCTGAGCTGGCCATGTATAGCAGGCTTAATTGGCGCAGCCGCCTTACTCATACCGCAGATAAGGAACCTCCTCAGTATCTGGTACCTTATGGGGTTCGTGGCAGCTT
>JBDTBU010000373.1:0-20689 GCA_039923935.1 Ktedonobacteraceae bacterium
GCCTTGCCAGCGCCGTCCGGGCCACAAGCCCTGCTTGCCAAGGATGAAGCGACGGGCTGTATCGATGTTGATGGTGAGCATGATGACTTCTTTCTCCGTGTTCTGTTAGTTTGCTTCTCGTGCACGCTTCTGCAACTCATAGAGCTTACTGATCGCTTCGATTGGTGTTAGCTCATCGATTGAAAGTTGCTGCAAATCTTTGAGGAGCGGGTGCGGTTCGGCGGAGAACAGCGTCATCTGCATAACGGTGGGTGCTTGCATATCGCGCATGGTCTTGCGGCGTGTGCGTTCATCACCCTTACGCTCCAATTCGGTCAAAATCTCCTCAGCGCGGTGAATGACCGTTTTTGGGATGCCTGCGAGTTGCGCGACATGCACGCCGTAGCTTTTGTCAGCACCACCTGGCACGATTTTGTGCAGGAAGACCACACGTCCCTCTTCTTCTGTCACGGCTACATTCATGTTCTGGATACGTGGTAGTGTCTTCGCGACCTCAACCAGTTCATGGTAGTGCGTGGCGAAGAGGGTGCGTGCGCCACAGCGTTTGTTATTGTGCAGGTATTCTACCACGGCCCGTGCGATAGCCAGCCCGTCATAGGTGCTGGTGCCGCGCCCAATCTCGTCGAGGATAATCAGGCTGCGCGGTGTGGCATGGTGTAGGATATTGGCCGTCTCGACCATCTCAACCATGAACGTGCTTTGACCTGTCGCCAGATCGTCTTGTGCGCCGATGCGCGTGAAGATGCGGTCCACCAGCCCAATCGTAGCCATCTCCGCAGGCACATAGCTACCGATTTGAGCCATCAGCACGATCAGCGCGACCTGACGCAGATAGGTGGATTTACCCGCCATATTGGGACCGGTGATAATCAGCAGTTGAGCCTGCGAGTTGGAGATGTCCACATCGTTGGGGATAAAGGGCGTCTCCGTTTGGGCCTGCTCGATTACTGGATGACGCCCGGCGATGATATGGATCGCGTCACTCTCGTTGAGCGTTGGACGGCAATAGTTGTATTTCGCAGCCACCTCAGCCAAGCTTAGATAGACATCGACCTCAGCCAAAGCGTGGGCTGTCGCCAGAACGTGCTCGGACGAATCCTGCGCCAGACTGGCACGCAACTGTGCGAAGAGTTCGCTTTCTAGCTTCCCGATGCGTTCCTGGGCATTGAGGATCAGCGCCTCGTGCTCTTTGAGTTCAGGTGTGACAAAGCGTTCGCCGTTGGTGAGGGTCTGGCGGCGGATATAGTCGTCGGGCACGCGGCTGAGATTGGCATTCGTGATCTCGATAAAATAGCCAAAAACCTTCGTATAGCCAACTTTGAGGTTGTTGATGCCTGACCGTCGGCGTTCGTGTTGCTCCATAGCGGCGATCCATTGCTGACCGCCGCTAGCTGCGTCCTTGACCTGATCCAGTTCTGCGTTATAGCCGGGGCGAATCACACCGCCTTCGGTTGGACTCAGCAGCGGCTCGTCTACGATGGCGGCTTCGATCTGGGCTATTATTTCCTCGTTGTTGCTCAGGCGTTGGGCTAGCTCTCCCAGACGCGGCAGACGGACGCTGGTGGCGGCTGAGATGCTCTCGCGCACTTCTGTGGCGGCACGCAGACCACTCGCCAGGGCCACGATATCGCGTGGCGTCGCGATACGCTGACGGACGCGATTAATCAGACGCTCGATATCGCTGGTCTTTTTTAGGCCAGCAGCCAGACGCGCTTGTACCAGTGTATCGGTTAGTAGTTCGCCGATGATCTCCTGACGGCATTGTAGGAGCGCCAGGTCGAGCAGTGGTTGGCCGATCCAGCGCCGGATCAAGCGTCCGCCCATCGGACTGCGCGTCTTGTCGAGCACCCAGAGCAGTGAACCTTTGATCGTGCCGTTGCGCCCACTCTCGAAGAGTTCCAGATTGCGTCGTGTGTGAGGATCGAGCGTCATGTAGGCACTAACAAGATAGGTTTCCAACGAGACAAGCTGACGCAGCAGACCCTTTTGCGTATCTTGTAGGTAGGCCAGTACCGCGCCCGCTGCCCGAACCGCCAGTGGCAGGTGTGCACAACCAAAGCCTTCAAGCGAGGCGACATCAAAGTGCGTCAGCAAGCGGTGGCGGGCATCATCCTCAGTAAAGTAGCGTGCATCGTAGGGTGTGATGTGCCCAGCTAGCCCTTTGAGCGGTTTCGCCAGGGGCGCGAAATCATCCTCGTCGTCATCTAGCAGTGCCTCTGGGTTGCTTTGCACATGCCCGTTGGTCTGTTCGTTGTGCCCGTGATGACGATCTGACGTGGCGAGTGTCTCTTCCAGGTTCGCATTGGCATTGCCGTTGCTGCCCAACTTTGTGACCGTTTTCTCGCTCATCACCGCCGCTAGCCAACGCCGTTTGCGGCTGCCCTGATAGCTGTAGTCAGCCTCGATCAGCACTTCTGCGGGACCGACGCGTGCGACCTCTTGTTGCAGGGAAAGTTCCGGTTCGGATGTGTTGAACTGTGTGACTGCGAACTCGCCTGTGGTGATATCGACATAGGCAATGCCAACAGCGTTGCGTCCCGTCACGACTGCGGCCAGGAAGTTATTGCGTTTCGCCGCCAGCATCGCTGGATCGATGATCGTGCCCGGTGTAACCACCCTGAGCACCTCGCGGTCCACCAATCCCTTGGAGAGAGCTGGATCTGAGGTTTGTTCGCACACGGCCACACGATACCCTTTGCCGACCAGACGCGAGATGTAGCCATCAGCAGCGTGGTGTGGAATGCCAGCCATGGGTGACTTCTCGCCACGTCCAAAGTCGCGCCTAGTCAGCGCGAGTTCCAGTTCACGCGCCACAATCTCGGCGTCCTCGTCGAACATCTCGTAAAAATCGCCCATGCGAAAAAAGAGAATGGCATCAGGATTTTGGCGTTTAATGTGCAGATATTGTGTACGTACCGGACTATGCTCTTGCTCTCTGGCTAACTCTTCAAATAACACGCTGTTTGCACTTTCTACAGGCCACCCATGGGGCGTTTTGATCTCGAAGGCTAGTGTGACCACTCCCTGCGGCTACAGCCGGGGGCTTCTCAGGAGCGCGTCTCCTGAAGGCTCAGTCCGAGCCTGGGATCTCTTCTTCTTGGTGCGCCGGAGTCGTGGCGGTTTTTTCTGGATCGTTTTTCCCTCCAAACCAAGCCGCAAGATATCGAGGGCACTATTGTGATCGCGGTCCAATTCGCACCCACAGGGGCAGGAATGCCAGCGTTCGTCCAGCGTCTTTTTCTTGATGGCCCCACATGCGCTACACCGCTGGCTTGTATATGTGGGATTGACGAGCAACACGCGAGAACCAGCCTCTTCCGCTTTGTTCTGACAGTGGTGCACGAATTGCCCCCAACCAGCATCTCTAATACTTTTGTTGAGTCCCGCCTTTGCGGCTGCCCCATTGGGGAGATATTCCCCCGTTTCCTCATCCTTTTTCGGCTTGGGTCGCCGACTCATGTTCCCTGGGGAGAGATCTTCAAACACGATGGTCGCATAGGTCTTTACCAGCGTGTGTGACTCCTTGTATAGGAAGTCCCGTCTCTGATTGGCGACCTTGCGATGCGCCTTGCCCACCAGCTTCCCTGCTTTCTTGCGCCGTTTGGAGCCACGTTGTTTCTTGGCAACGCGTTGTTGGGCGCGTGCGAGCTTGGCCTGAGCCTGTCGCAAATAGCGTGGGTTTTCGATGGTCCTGCCATCAGAAAGCGTGGCAAAGTGCAGCAGGCCGAGATCGATGCCGACTGCTTCTTCTGACGCATGGTATACGGTTTCTTGCTCTACGTCGCACACCAGAACCACATACCAGTGCTCACCCTCTCGTTTGATCGTACAGGTTTTGAGCGTCCCTTTCAATGTGCGATGCATCTTGACCTTGATGGTCCCAATTTTGGAGAGGCAGATGCGTGTGTCCTCGGTGACGGAAAAACCGGATTGGGGATAGCAGAACGAGTCGAAGTGATCCTTGCCTTTATAGCGAGGATACCCCGGTGTTTTCCCCTCTTTGACGCGCTGCAAGAAGTCGTCGAAGGCCTTCTGCACCCGATGCAATATATCCTGGAGCACCTGCGAGTGGATTTCTCGATACTCTTCTCGCACCACTTTGATGTCTGGCAACTGGTTCGCCTGCTGGTTGTAGCCAATAGCATGCTCTTTGCTCAGTTGCTTGCGTATCGCTTCATCGTAATAGCTGGGATGGCGTTTCACCATGATGTCATAGGCGTCACGCCGCTCTTGCAGCGCGGCATTATAGAGTTCTCTTACACGGTCTAACGTCCCTTGCAGCTTCTCCTGCTGTTTTTTTGACGGATACAACCGATATTTATACGCCCGTTTCAAGAGCACCTTGGCTACGCCTTTCTTCCTCAAGAAATCATTCTTGTAGAGAACCTATTTTCCATAGAGACAGTATAGCGCACCTTCCCCCTTTTTTCAAGTGGTTCCTACCTCTTCCCTGTTCCAAACAAGGAACGCACCTGCTATCCCCATAGCTATCCCCATAGCTGAAGCTAGGGGTTTTATGGCGTAACTCGATAAGCCTTCATACACATGGCGTCAATTTCTTGTTCTTTTTGCGTGCGGTGCTTGCGGCAGTCCGACACACGGAGGCAGCAATGCTAGGCACCACGCTTCTGTAGGGTGCCTAGCGCGTTGCTGCCTTGCCTTTATTCTTGGCGCAAGGGGGTGGAAGGCGAGCGAGGTGCTGAGGATACCTGTCTGGACAAGTGGTTGATCTCTACCAGTAATGGGTCTACGGCTGTTCCTGTGCGCTTTTGAAATAGGATAGGCTGTTGGAGTTTGCGTGCATTTTGCAACTCTTGCACAACATATGTAATAGCAGCCTGGGTCCATTCGCCCTGGTCGGAGTTACCTTTCCACTGTTGAAGCCGGTTCAAGAGGTTGTTCAGAGGAACCGCAATTTGCCAGAGGGCATTTTCGGAGCCGAGCGGTACACGGGCACTAAAATTCCCTTTGGCGACTTCAGCGTGGACCTGTGCGATGATGGTGATCTCTTCTTCCTGGCTTTGCTGATCGGCGGCCTGTATGCGTTCAAATTCAGCGATGGACTTTTGCAACTCTATAATCTCTTCAGCACGATCTGCCCGACGAATAGTGGCAAGTAAATTGCTCATAATCGCGTAGATCACGATAGCGACGACAATTTGGATGGCGACAGGTAAGAGGATGGTCAGAAAATACAGGCCACTTCTCATCATATCGTTATACGAGTTCGTATGGTGTTGGAACATCCCAATCAGGAGGATGAGCAGGCAGTTGAGCAGAGCGTCTATGAGCACTGCCACTGGCGGCATGAGCGAGCCAGATAGGATCAGCGGGACGACCAGAATGCTCATCACAGGCAAAAGCCACGGGTCGAGTGAACGGGTGAGCAGCGTTCCCACTGTGTTCACACTTGCACCCAGCACGAGCATGCTGGCCGCGACGATATTGAACCCTAGTTTATTAAAGATGAGAGCGCAGATAATACAGCCGAATGCGACGAGCGCAACCGTTGGTACCAGAGTTTTGTTATATCCTGAGAAGAAAATAAATGGAAAGAAGAATCCCACAATAAGCAGCATCAGCAGCGTAAATGCTGCTGTTAAATGCCTATAGCGCGTGCGTTCTCGCTCAGCCGGGGTTGTATCTGGGCTGGATTGTGGGAGTGAGACGGCGTACCACCAAGTCAGTAGGGATTTCATGCATTCCTCCATTTTCTCAAAAGACGCTTGAGATTTATTCAATGACATCGATATTGCGCAGAACTTTGAGTGCTTCCTCAATGAGTTCAGGAGGCAAACGAAGCTGAGCTTTGATTTGCTCGACGGTTCTTTCTCCATTGACCATCGTAAGAACCGTGCGAAGCGTGAGGCTCTGTTTGGCAGAGAATCTCTGTAAGGTAGAGAGGTCCAGAGCTTTTTTAGGTCGAGGTGTTCTACCAGTTAGGGAATCGGCCTGGGCACCCAGTTTCAGGAAATGCTGCTGAGCTAATGCGAGAAGTTCTATCTCAACGGTTTGTTCTGTGTCGATACGAACCAACCATTGTGTATTTGTGCTGAGGGCTGTGTGTGCACCTGTGCCTTCGAGTAGTAGTGAGCCTTCTGGCGTGAAAATAAAGCAGTGAGTCGCCCCGTTCCTGTTGAGGTACAGTGATCCCTGACAAGGTTTGCGCTGTTTGGGAATAGTAACGGTTGCACGCAGAATGGCGGATTTACCACGAAGGTATTCAAGAAGAGTTTTCAGGTCAAGGTGATACGTTTTCTCCATGCACAAAGTCCTACTTTTTGCCTAACTTGGATAGAGATACCAAAGAAGCTTCTCTCACGAACGGAAATATACAAAACTTCGCGAGCATGGCACCTGCTAGAGCAGAGCGGAAGACAATGTTCATGCTAGCGAAGGATGGCCGCGTGCACTTACGCTATCTGGGAGACAACGATTTTTCCACATGCTCTATTTTTACACAAAACTCGGCAGAATGCTATTAAAATAGTGTGAAAGAATGCAGAAACGAAAGTATCTGCCAAAAACTGGGCTTTTGACACCCCTACTTTCTGGTTAGGGGGGATGCTACTTGCTTGCTATCTTCTCACCTCATGTATATACTCTATTTGGGTCTAGCAATTTAATCACGCGCACTAAAGGAGGGCTGATTGTGTTTTACATTGCACTTCTCTTGTTGATCCTGGTCGGTGGGACCGCTCTGGTGATAACTGTCCAGAACTTCCCGACGCTCATGGTCAGCGAGCATCTGATGTTTCTCATCTGGCGTGTACCAGGCATTCCAGTGTTGTTGCTCTACTTATTTGGCGCTTTTCTGGGTGGGCTGTTGCTCTATGTGTGGGCTGCGTACGCGGCCCGACGTGATGCGCGTGAGATGAAAAGTTTGCGTGCACGTATTATCGAGCTTGAGAAGGCACAGATCAAAGCACCAAGCGGGGCGCTGGGCATGAACTTTGCGCCACCTGTTGTGCCTATGCCGGGCTTCTCGACCACCGGTCCCTTGCCATATCGGCAGCCACCGAGCAACCCACTGCCGAATTTTTCGCCCACTGGTCCTTTGCAACAAGGTAGCCTACTGCCGAATTTGCCGCAACCGGCCAGGCAGTTTCCTCCTCAGCCGCAATCGGACGGGCTGCGTTCTCCGTTCCAGCAGCAATAATCTGGGGAGTCTGGCTTTTTTGTAAACAAATCGTCTATGCTATATATGGCAAAGCAATGTAGCACCTGTTGAGAGAAAACGGCGCTATAAAACGTATTTCTAGGGAAGAGATGGGTAGCGTATCGACTATTTTTTAGGAACAAGCTCATGCAGGAGCGAGGGATTCATGCAGTCATCACTGGAATTTTTTTGCGAAGAGTGTGGCGCGGCCAATTCTGGTCATGCCGCCTACTGTATTGCTTGCCAGGAGCCGCTCTCTCATTCCCTCGCGTCATTGCCTGCGCCAGTCCAACCCGTCGTCATTACACCCCCACCTACATTGCAGGTTATGGCCGGTATTGCTCCTACTACACCCAGTGAGGCACTGGTTATTTCAGAACATCTCAAGCCGGGTATGTTGTTGCAGAATCGTTATCGTATTGAGGGCGAAATCGGCCAGGGCGGCTACTCGGTGGTCTACAAAGCGGTTGATACAGAGCATCGCAAGCGCCCAGTCACGATTAAGCAGATCAATCTACATAACCTGACTTCGCGCCAAATTATCGAGGCCACCGAGACATTTAATCGTGAGACGCTGCTATTGCCTATTTTACGGCATGAGAGTATCCCGAAGTTCTATAGCCATTTTACCGACCCCGAACATTGGTATCTGGTGATGGAGTATATCCCAGGCCAAACCCTAGAAGAATATCTACAAGATGCCAGTACAGGTGGCTCTTGCTCTGTGGAAGAGACGCTGAAAATCGGTATAGTGCTCAGTGCTACCCTGGAATACTTGCATTTTCTTAGGCCGTCGGTGATCTTTCGCGATGTCAAACCGGCCAATATTATGCTGACTCCCCGCAAGAAAGTCTACCTGATTGATTTTGGTATCGCACGCTTCTTTCAATCCAATAAAGCGAAAGACACAACGCCGCTCGGCTCGCCAGGTTTTGCCGCGCCAGAGCAGTATGGCCGCGCCCAGAGCGACCAGCGTACCGACATCTACGGCCTGGGCGCGACCCTACAAACGCTGCTGACCGGGCGTGATCCACAGGAATTGCGTGCGGGCGAGCCTTCGCGCCAGTCTGGGTCTATCCCGCCGCGTGTCCAGAAATTGCTGGCTGAGATGCTGGACCCCGATCCCAGTCGTCGCCCGCGCCAGATGACGACAGTGAAAGATGGCCTCCAACGTGCTCTAGCCCAGACCCGCCGCGCCCTCTATTACTCCCTTGGCTTGATCTTGGGAGCCGTTTTCTTTCTTTTGAGCTTTATACTATTTAACCTGAGTTTATTGTATGGTTCTCCTCTGTATAATCTATTTATACCCGTTGCCTGTCTAGGGGCACTGGCAACTCTCAGCGGATTTTTTGCGCTACTTATCTTCCTTTTCATCCCCGGTAAACGTTATATTACCTTTGGTGTGCTTACCGTCGTTTTAACTGTTTTTTTGCTTTATCAGTTGTATGTGGCGTACTTCCTAAGAATTTAGGCACAAGGAGGAATGGGCTATGCAATCATCGATGCTGCATTTTTGCGAAGAATGTGGTGCGGCCAACGCTGAGGACGCGACAGCGTGTGTGGCTTGCCAGTGCTTGCTTGCCACCGAGGCAGAGATGTTGTTATCTCTCGTACCACAGCCTGTGAAGATCGTGCCTGCTGTGCCTCTGCAAGTTGTCGCTGGTTCGCCTGCTGCGAGCGGGCCGCTGGGTTCCGGCGTACTGCTCGCGGGACGTTATCGTATTCTGCGCGAGATTGGTCAGGGTGGCTTTGGCTCAGTCTATCGGGCCAGGGATACACGGCAGCGTGGTCGCTTGGTTGCTATCAAGCAGATCGATCTGCACAAGCTCAAGCCACAAGAGGTTATCGAGGCCACCGACACATTTAATCGCGAGGTGACGCTGCTCTCTGCGCTCAATCATCCCAACCTGCCGAAGATGTACGCGCATTTCACTGATGCCAGTCATTGGTACCTGGTGATGGAGTATATTTCAGGGCAAACGCTAGAGGAGTATCTCAAACGTTCGCGGCGGGGCCATCTCTCGCTCAAGCATGCGCTGAAGATTGGCTTGGCTTTAGCCAATGTGCTAGCCTATTTGCACGAGCAGCGCCCAGCGGTGATTTTTCGTGATGTCAAACCTGCCAATGTAATGCTTACACGCACCGGCCAGATCTATCTGATCGATTTTGGTATTGCGCGTCGTTTCTCTGCGCAGAAAAAGAAGGATACCGGTCCGCTCGGCTCGCCCGGTTTTGCCGCGCCAGAGCAGTATGGTCGTGCCCAGAGCGACCAGCGCACTGATATCTATGGCCTGGGTGCGACCCTACAAACGCTGCTCACCGGGCGCGATCCGCTAGAGTTGCGCGTAGGCCAACCTTCGTTGCGCACAAAGTTGTTGCCTGTTGCTCTGCGGGAGTTGCTTGCTTCTATGTTAGAGGCTGATGCTACAAAACGCCCCAAAGATATGCAAACAATTGCTGAGTGCCTGGAAAAACTGATTCGACGCTGGCATCATGTGTTCTCATTTGGGACGGGTTTGCTGATTGGCTCGATCTTCCCGATCTGCTATCTTGTGATCGCCAACTTGGCATCTGTCGGACGTGCTATCTATGATCCCCTCAATCCTGCTGCTCAGCTTTACTCTCTGGCAGTCTTTCTTGATAGCTTTCTGCGCATCATAACCTTTGGGACGATTCTTCTGCTCGTGGCCGCGCTCATCCGGGGCGTCAATAAGCGCTGGTTCGTCATCGGGATGCTGGCTGTGCTGATTATAATGGTTCTGCTCGGTTTGCTGAATCTCTTGCCGCCTGTCTATGTGCCCTGATTGTACCCTTAATGCGTTAAAAACGCCCACAATACGTTGTTATTTTTGGCGCATTCTCCTCAATAATCTTTGCCAGAAGCCAACCTTCTTTGGTTTCTCCTGGACTGGTATCGACTCAACTACTACCTGCTTGATTACTGCCTGCGGCGTCGCGAGATGCTCACTTTCACTCTGCTCTTCCACCATGGTTACAGTACGCTCCTGGACACTCGCTCCTGCTGTTACATCGCTCATACTTATTTCCTCACTATCCACACTTACAATGATCTCTTGTACCGCATCTATCTCATTCACCTTCTCGTGGTCTGCGCCAACTCTTTTTGCTAGAGACTCGCTGGCATTGGTTGTTCGCTGCTGTGCTTGTGCTAGTCGGATGTCTCTGAGCACGATGGGCAGTGTCTCATCAGATGGATCAGCCACAATAGGGGTTTGTTCGTCGCTGACCGTTTTTTCCACGATTAAATAGTCATACCAGGGAAGTTGCCCCTCTTCTGGCTCTTCGATGTCGTTCTGGGACGCATCAATCTCCATTGGGGGAGTTAGGATTGGCTCCTCTTCCACATACTCTGCTGGTTCAGTGAGCACCTGTGCATCTTCGCTAACGATGCTCGTAATCTCATTGGTTGGTGGTTGCTGATCTTCACTGGTTGTTTCATGCACGACCTCTTGCAGATCAGCAGGTTGCCCTGGCTCCTTGCTCATGTCACTCGCAATTGTTGCGTCAGCTATGGGTTGCTGCACCTTGCTGGTGGGTGCTAGCGCGTTTTCAGCCACCTCTGGCTTTTTGGTGGGTACGGTTATTTTTTTTGTGAACTTGCTGCCGGCTTTTGGTTGCAGTTTGAGTGTTTTTTTGTCTTTATGCAGCGCTTTTTTCTTCGGGAAGGTTGCTCCTTGTTCTTGTGGAACGTCAAGCTGCTCGTTTGCAACACCAATCGTCTCGTGTTCAGGTTCGGCCAGGATTATTTCTTCGGTGCTGGCTTCGCTGGGTGCGCTCTCAGCGCTGGCTTCATCATCGACGACGTACTCGCCTGGTTCCTGTAGTGTGTCTTCATCCTGTTCGGAACGTGTCTCCGGTTCGCTGGCAGTTTCTTCTTGAGGCACTTCTGCGGTGTGCTCGATGCTGGTTTCGCCCTCGCTTACTGGCTCCAGGCTAACGACCTCTTCACTGATTTCTACGTGTTCGCTGACAATCTGCGCTACTTGCTCCACTGGTTCGATGTGCTCGCTGGATGTAGTAGCAATGGGCGGCTCGGCTGTTTGGGTGGATACGATTTCAGGCGTGTTTATTTCCGAGTCAACAGAGGAGTCGGCTTGCAGAACGGTAATCCAGTCATCCATGCTGCCAGGACGCTCGAAGTCGAATGACTCGTTCGCCTCCAGGCTGATGCTGTACCAGGGCGCGGGCTGTTCGTTGGTGCTGGTTGGCTGGGGTGAGGATGCTAGCTCTGGTTCTGCTGTGCTCAGGTCAGTTTCAACGCTGATCTCGTCGGCTAGCACAACAGCTTCTCCATCCAAGATCGCTAGCGCCTGTTCGTAGGTTGGGTTCTCTGTACTCTCAATGCTCTCCTCAACGCTATTCTCACTCACAGCTTGAGATGTCGATAGAGGGGCAGGTGGTGTGTGCGTCACATCCAGCATCGCCTCTTCATCATCGAAGCTGAGTTTGTGGAGCAGTAGTTCTGCGGTGGCCTGGACCTCAGTCTCACTTGATGCTTCGGCTGCTTGGGGCACTGGCCATTCTTCTTGGGCCGAGCCACGCACAGAATCGATCCAGTCATAGGCGCCTTCCAGGGAATTCACGCACCATTGGGTATAGTCGCCCTGGATAAAGTCCTCCACCTGCTCACAGTAGTCCAGGCGCTGCATCATGTGGTCAAGCCAATCTTCACCGCGCTCCAACATCTGGTCCAGCAGTTCGATATCGCTGACTCCGTTGGACTGAAGGCGGGCCAGAACAGCCAGCGCGATGGCCGAGAAGTGTAGAGCCTGGATGCGTCGCTGGTTCTCGGCGATATCTGCACGCAGCGCTTCGATTTCGTTCTCTAAAATAGGCACACGATGACGCATCACCCAGAGCTGGTAATTCGCATAGAACTGCTCAATATCCTGGTCACGCAGACGCGCAAAAATCTCCGCAAAGCGCTCTTGGAGACTGTACCGCTGGCTGCTATTGTTCATGTTGCCATCCTTCAGGTTGCGGCATGTTGTCAATCTCTCTATGCCAGCGTTCAAACCAGCGCTGCACATTCTCGTTTTGCACACGCGTCTCTTCGTCGATGGGTCGCTTCTCAACGTTGTTGTCAGTGGCTCTATGTTGCTGCCACTGGCCGGGGTTGGCCTGTTCGCGCTTATTGAAAAAGGCCAGCATGTCTCCAGGCAAAAGCCCCTGCTCAGAACGTTGCCCGAAATAATACGGGGCAGTTCCCACAGCAGGTGGTTGAGGCGTCTCTACGCTGGGTAGGCCGTCCCAACTTGGCAATGGGCCGCTCACAACACTTCTGCCAGTCCTGGCGCGTGCTTGTTGCTCTCTCTCGGCTTGATTTTGCTGGTACGCCAACAGCGCGTGCAGGATGACATTCTCTGTTTCTGGCAGCGTCTGTTCCAGGACTGCGATGCGGTCCTTCAAGTAGAGCAACTCTGTTTCCAGCGACTCTACCTCTGCCTTCAAACGTCGGTCCATCTCTTGAGCATACAACCATTGCTGGTACTGACCCATAGCTTCCCTCTTTACGCTAGTCCTTCGCGCTCCAGAGCTGTGTTATGCGAGATACGCAGCAGGAGGCCAATGATAATAAAGTTGGCGATGACCGAACTTCCTCCGTAACTCAGGAAGGGTAGCGGGATGCCAGTCAGAGGCAGGAGCTTTAAGTTGCCCGCGCAAATGATTAAGGTCTGGATACCAAAAATCGAGGTCAGGCCCGCCGCTAGCAACTGATGGAAAGGGTCGCGAGCCTCGATGGCGATGCGGAAACCGCGATAGAGCAGGATCAGATAGAAGCAGATCAGCACAAACAGTCCTGACAAGCCGAACTCTTCACCGAGTACCGAGACAACCATATCCGATTGCGCCACTGGCACCAGAGTCGAGGCGTGTCCAAGTCCAAAGCCAGTGCCCATAATCCCGCCACTAGAGAGCGCAATCAGTCCTTGAGCTACCTGATTAGCGGTATCTCTGGCAAAGAGAACCGTGTTATGATTCCAGTTTTGCCAGTTTACCATGTCAAGGCCAACCGTCGCAAAACGTGCGCGTACATAGCTGAAGAGTGTATAGCCTATAAAACCTAACACGAAGAAGACGACCAGACCGCCAAGCACGTAGGAGAGTTTGCCGCTACCCAAGTACAGCATACTCAGGAAAATCCCGTAGATCAGCAACGCCAAGCCCAGTTCGCGCACACCCAGGAAGAGCACGAGCGAGATCCCCAGCATGAGTAGAATTGGCCCCAACTGGCGTAATGGCGGCAAATTGAATGGACCCAGGCGGAAGCTACCCTCCGCGATCATATCTTGATTCTCACTCAGATAGGCGGCAAAGAAGATCACGATAATAATTTTTAGCAGTTCTGACGGTTGCAATGAGAATGGCCCAAAGTTCAATTGGTCATGTGTCGGGCTATCCAGGTTTTTGACGCGCAAGGCATTGACCAGGGTGACGCCGACCAGCACCAGACCCAGCGCGGCCCAGCTATACTTGTAACGGTTCAGCCAGTCCATGTGGCGCAAGCCAAAGAGGGTAGCCAGACAGGCCGCTAGGCCGAGTAGTACCCAGATCAGTTGTTTTGTACCCAGATTGGTATCAAATGGGTAGGCATCTGGCCCAGTGCGCAACGCCATGAGCACGCCTAGCCCGCTCAGTAGGGCGACGACGGGAAAGAGCATCTGATCGGCTTTGGGGAAAAAGGTTGTCAGCAGGATATGCACCACTACAATAGCTGCGATCAATCCAAGAATCGGAATGAGATCATGTACCGTTGGGAGAATGCTCGCGCTGAGCGGGATTTGTTGTGAGCCGGTCCTGATGCTGGTTTTATAGTACTGCGCCAGTGGTAGCTGAAACATTTCCAGCAAGAGGATCAGACAAGGCACAATCAGCAGCCACAACTCTTTCCAGCGATAGCGCCGTTTACCAAACTCGTTCGCTACGATTCGCTTTGCCATATGTTTGCGTCTCCCTTATTGTGCCAGTTTGAAACGGATAAAGCCAACCTGGATAATGTCGCCGGGGCGTGCTGTCAGGGCATCACGGGCTGGCTGGTTGTTGAGAAAAGTCCCGTTGGTGCTGCCCGCATCCTTTACATACCATACACCATCACGGAACCACAACTTGGTATGTTCCGCTGAAACAAACGATTCGCTGATCTGAATGGTGTTAGTGGGGCCGCGCCCAATGGTGGTTTGCGGGTTCAGGTTGAAACTTGTGCCAGGCGCAATTTTGCTTGGCCCACTATCTACTACGATCAAGTGGCCAATGACTGGTGGTGATTTGCTGTTTTCGTCAGCATTGATCGCCGCAGTTTTGCGTAGATCGCGTGTAATTGAGATAATGACCTGCATTAAAAAGAGATACAGAAGAACAATTCCTAATAGGCGCAGGATTAAGAGAAAAACATCCAATGTCATGGTGCAGAATCCCTACCTTCTCTCATAATAAAAATCGTAGCTGCCAATAGTAAAACGGTCCCCGTTGCGCAACAGATGTTGGCGCAGGTGGGGCACTCCATTGACGGTAATGCCGTTGGTACTACCAAGGTCGAAGATGGTGAATTGGCCGTCAGCTTGAAACTTGATTTGTGCGTGGTCGCGTGAAACCCGTTTATCTTCCACGATAATATCGTTGGTAAGCTGCCGCCCGATATTGACGACGGGCTTCTCGATACGGAAGACCTTCTGCTGAATCTGTGGTGAGCGAATAGTCAACGATGCTTGTGGTAGCACCACTGATGGTGTTGGCTGCATGGCTGGTGGTTGGGGATACTGCGTTGGAATGATCCCTCCCATGTTGACTAGGGGTGCTCCCCCTTTATCAATGCCTGGCAATTGTTGGCCTGGTAATAATTGCTGGCGCAACTGGGCCAACTGTTCAGCGCTGATTGCCTGCGTAGAGTCTGCTTTATCGCCTCGATCTCGCATCTGCGCCTCAATTTTAATCAGGCCGGGGCGCAGGTCGCGTTTGGCGTGCAGACGGAACAGAGGATCGGTGCGCAGCGTGTAATGGCGCTGACGGGCGAACTGGATCAGATGTTCCTGCCAGTCTCGTTTCAACGTGCCCTCAATAGGCGTCATCTGCTGGTGATCTTTGATGCTCATGTAGATGTCATAGACATCCGGGGCCAGACGCCTGCCTTCACCCTGCAACAGGCTATTATCCTCCAAAGCCCTCTCCAGCTTACGCGCTACCTCAGTTGGTTGCAGCTTGGTAGGGAAGATGAAAGCGAACGGCCCTTCCACGATCCGTTGCATGAATGCTTCAAATTTTGAGAGTGGATTCTGGCGAGTTTTCACACTTGCTCGTCCTTCTGCAGAAGAAGACGCGCATTTCGCACATCTTCTGCAATCTGTGCCTTTAGTGCGTCCAGGCCCGCGAACCGTTGTTCACTGCGCAGACGTGCAATAAAGTGTATGCTCATACACTGATTGTACAGGTCCAGACCCTCTACGTCTAGCAAATGCGCCTCTACCAGACGTTTTTGTCCGTCGAAGGTTGGGCGCACGCCGATGTTGACCGCGCTTTGGTAGCTATCCCATTGATCCGCTGTCGGGTCCGCATGTATCGTAGCATCAAGTGAGACGCATGGACTATGATCTGCATCACTTTGCGGGGTCTGTTTTCTGACCAGAACACGCGCGGCATAGACTCCATTGGCCGGGATCAGCTGGTCCGCTGGTGGAATGAGGTTGGCTGTCGGGAAACCCAGCAAGCGTCCGCGCTGATCCCCTTGCGCCACATAGCCGTTGAGCATCACCGTGTGCCCTAGCATCTCGCGAGCCTCTGCCACATTACCTTCGCTGACCAGACCACGAATCCGTGTGCTGCTGACCCGTTGATATTGGATTTCTTCCAACTGAATAGCCTGCACCTCAATACCGTGCTCTTTGCCATATGCCTGTAAAAAAGTCACATCGCCCATGCGGTTATGTCCCAGACTGAAATTTGCTCCGACCACCAGACCGCGCAGGTTAAAATGCCCGCGCAGATTGTCCATAAACTCAGTTGCGCTCATAGCTGCAACGGCGGACGTAAACTCGATCACAATTGCGTCCGCGATGCCCCCGTAGACTCTCGTGAGCGCCAGTTTCTCGTCTAGCGTAGTGAGACAGCGCACATCGATGTCCGGGCGCAACACTTTGAGCACATGTGGCTGAAATGTGACAAGCACAGGGGTGCTATTGAGCGTTTTTGCCAGTTGGCAAACCTCGCGCATCAACTCCTGGTGTCCTTTATGGATACCATCGAAATTACCGATGGTGATAACTATTGGTTCAGTGCTCGCGAGCGTTGTTGAATAGTGCATACATATCCTATAATAATTTCTGTACTCTGGGCTTATAGTATCACAGCCACGCATAGCAGGCAATATGAGTGCGATTCTTAGCTATTGCTTCAATGTATAAAAACTTTCGTTGGCTGCCATTTTTCCTGCTCTGCTTGCCACTCGGCGATGGCGATGAAGTCGCCCCCCGGATTGTAGACGCGTGCTAGGCTTCTGTCTGTTTCAGGGATGTCATAGGTGAAGGTATTGCCGTGGCGTACGCGCAACTCTTCCTCTGCGCTCAGGTGTAGCGCGGGATACTGTGCTAGTGCCCGGTCCGCTGGTTGAGCATAGTGTGCGACCTCGCCTTGCTCGCATGCCGTCGCTAGTTCTTCGAGCGTGATGCTCTCCTCTAAGCGGAAAGGGCCGCTTCTGGTGCGCACCAGACCGCCGAGATGTGCGCCGCAGCCCATAACTCGACCAAGATCATAGGCCAGCGAGCGAATATAGGTGCCTTTGCTGCACGTTACATCCAGGGTCAGCACAGGTGTTTGCCAGTCTACAATCTCCAGACGGAAAAACTCGATGGGCCGAGCTGCCAACGTTAGCTCTTCGCCTGCCCGCGCTCGTTTATATGCCGCCTGCCCCTGGATTTTGATGGCCGAGTAGCGCGGCGGAACCTGCATCTGTGGGCCGAGAAACCGCCCCAATGCCTGTTCAATCTCACTCAGGTTAAGTGTATCGGTGCTCGCAGTGTGTGTAATCTGGCCTTCTGCATCGTATGTCTCTGTTTCGACGCCAAAGACAATCGTAGCGCGGTACTCTTTGCCGCTCTCGCTTAGATATTCCGCCACACGCGTACCCTGCCCGACGCAGATAGGCAACACACCGCTAGCCGCCGGGTCTAGCGTGCCAGCGTGCCCCACGCGTTTCTGCTTCAGCACCTTGCGCACGCGTGCTACCACATCGTGCGAGGTCATGCCAGTGGCTTTATGGATGTTGAGAATTCCGTCCATCGCTCATCTTTCAGAAAATATTCTCAATAGATGTGCTGAGGTGGAATGTCATAAAATGGTGTAACCGTTTTATGACATTCCACCTCAACCCATCTATTGACCCTGCAATTCTTTTTCCAGTTCGGCGACAACCAACGTCATGGCTTCCTGGATGGGCATTTGGAATGTGGCTCCGGCTGCCCGTGCGTGTCCTCCGCCGTGACCATTGCTCAGGCGTTGGCAGAGTTCGGCGGCGTTATAGGGATCGGCAGTGCGCAGGCTCAGACGCGTCACATCGGGCGTACCATAGCTTTTGAAGAAGGCCGCAATACGTACACCTTCGATATCGCGCAACATGCCAGAACTGTTGTCATCCATTTCCGGCGTGGCTCCGATGTGCGTCAGGGTTTCGTCGGTGGCCCAGGACCAGATCAGGCGACCCCCGCAGCTTGTGCGGGCGTGCTCGATGGCCGCTGCCTGGAAGCGAGCCTGAACCAGGGTGCGCTCGCGGAAGATGGGTTGCGCGACGGTTTCGGTGATGACTCCGTGACGCAGTAGTTCTGCCGCGACTTCCAGACAACGCGGGGTCGTGTTGGTGAACTGAAACGAACTGGTATCAGTAATCAGGCCCGTCAGCAGGCAGAGCGCACCCTCTTTAGGCAAGGGTAGCTCCGCTTGTTGTTGGAACAGGACCAACATCTCGGCAGTCGCAGCAGCACTGGGATCGATCAGGTTGACTTGTCCGCAGCCGCCACTGCTGAGATGATGGTCGATATTCAGGATACGCGCCGAGTCCAGAAATGTCCGGTGGCGCTCGTAGAGCGGGCCAAAGCGATACAACTCGCCAGCATCCAGTGCGATCACCAGATCGAAATCTTCGTCGCCCAAGTCCTGCACCAGCGTTTCCAGGCCAGGCAGGAAGGACAGATATTTTGGCGCGGGGTCCGCACAGGCTGGGACACAGGTTTTGCCGATGGCCCGCAGAATATGCGCCAAGCCCAGAGCCGAGCCGAGGCAGTCCCCATCGGGATGCTCGTGGGCTAGCAGCGCGATACGCCGCGCCGGCGCGATCAGGTCCATGGCCTGACGCACCAGCGCGGGATCGAGTTGTTGGGCCAGTGTGGGATTACTCTGGCTCATGCTCCTCCTTCGTGTCAATCGACGCATGCCCGTCCTCGGCACTGGCAGTTTTCAGCGCTTCCTGGTCTTCCATTTCGCGAATCATACCCAGGACACGCGATCCCTGTTCAATCGAGGTATCCAGCTTGAAGGCGATTTCAGGCATAAAGCGTATCGTGATGCGCCCAGCTAGCTCGTGGCGAATAAAGCCCGTGGCATGGTGCAATGCCTCGATAGTCCCTTTTTGATCCTCATGCTCGCCCATCACACTCACAAAAATTTTTGCGTAGCGCAGATCGCCACTCACTTCAACACGAGTGATGCTGGCGAAGCCGACGCGTGGGTCTTTGATGCGGGTATGGAGCAGGCCGCTGACCTCTTGCGCGATCTGCTCACCCAGTCTTGCTTGCCTATGTAGATTTGGCACAGTGTACACTCCCTTCAACCATCGTCAATGGTTTACGCTCCGGCTTTGACCTTCTCCTTGGTAAAGGCTTCGATGATGTCGCCTACCTCAAATTCGGTGAACTCTTCCAGCAGAATACCGCACTCGTAGCCAAGTGAGACTTCGCGCACGTCGTCTTTGCCTCGTCGCAACGAAGCCACTTTGCCTTCATAGACTTTTGCTTCTTTGCGCAAGAGCCTGGCCTGCGAGGAGCGCGTAAGCTTGCCATCGAGCACGCGGCAGCCTGCGATGACCGTTGTTTTGCCTGCTTTAAAGATTTGCTGAACCTCAGCATGTCCTTCGACCACTTCGCGGAAGGTTGGTTCCAGCATACCAGTTAGCGCGGCCTGAATATCATCGGTCAGCTTATAGATGATATTGTAGTAGCGAATATCCACGGCCTCTTTCTGGGCCACGCGTTGGGCTGCGCCATCGGCTTTGACGTTGAAGCCAATGATGATTGCGCCAGAGGCCGTTGCCAGATGCACATCGGTTTCGCTGATGTTGCCGATACCTTCATGGATCAGGCGCACCTTGAGGTTCTCTTCGCCGACCTTGCTCAGCGCGTTCTTGAGCGCCTCAGCCGAGCCTTGCACATCACATTTCAGGATGATGTTCAGTTCCCGGACCTTGCCTTCCTGCATCTGCATGTAGAGGGTATCCAGGCTGACTGTGCCCATTGGCGTGCTATCGGTCTTGCGCTGTTCAGCAACTTTGTTTGCGAGGTGCTTGGCTGCACGCTCGTCCGGCACAACTTCCAGGCGATCACCAGCTTGCGGTACTTCGGGCAGACCCAGGATGCTGACAGGCGTGCTGGGTGGTGCCTTCATGACGCGTTTGCCTCGGTCATTGGTCATGGCGCGAATCTTGCCGGACATGGCACCGACGACGATATTGTCGCCCATCGTTAAGGTGCCCTGTTGGATCAGCACTGTCGCGGTTGCGCCACTGCTCTTATCCAGACGTGCCTCGATAATCACCCCAGTTGCGGGCCGACTGGGGTTGGCCTTGATGTCCTGCACTTCGGCCACTAGCACGATCATTTCCAGCAACTCATCAATGCCGGTGCCGCGTCGAGCGGAGACGGGGACACAGACGACCTCGCCGCCGTATTCTTCGATGACCACACCGATCTCGGCCAATTGCTGTTTCACATGGTCGGCGTTGGCGTCGGCCTTGTCCATTTTGTTCAACGCGATGATAATCGGCATTTTGGCCGCCTGTGCATGGTCGATGGCCTCGCGAGTCTGGGGCATCACGCCGTCATCAGCCGCAACGACGATGATGGCAATGTCCGCGACCTGTGCGCCGCGTGCACGCATGGCGGTGAAGGCTTCGTGACCCGGCGTATCCAGGAAGGTGATCCTGTGGCCGTTGATTTCCACTTGATAGGCACCGATATGCTGCGTGATGCCGCCAGCCTCGCCCGCCGCCACTTTCGTCTTGCGGATCGTGTCGAGTAGGGTCGTTTTACCGTGGTCAACGTGTCCCATGATCGTGACAACTGGCGGGATGGTGATTAGGTTCTCGTCATACTTGGCATCTACCAGGATTTCTGACGCTAAGCCCTCTCTTCTGCGCTGGACTGCTGGTGCGATGGTCAGTGCGCTTTGGGAAGGCTCGAAGCCTAGCTCTTGCGCGACCAGAGCGGCTTTTTCATAGTCTACAACCTGATTAATACTTGCGAAAATGCTGTG
>JBDTBU010000374.1:0-27861 GCA_039923935.1 Ktedonobacteraceae bacterium
CGACGCCGAGTACGGTACTTGCAACCTATAATGGGTCTGGTTTTACCATGAAATACCCGCAAGGCTGGAAAACCACCGCCTCAAGTGCGGAGGTGGATTTCACCGATACGACGGGTAACACTCTGACTATTGGCTTTACCCCTAATCCCAATAGCGCCACGAGTCCCGCTCAATTGGCTGATGGTGGTCTCGCGGGCGCAAAAGCCAATTTAAAAGATCCACAGACCGTCAATTTTCCCGCTACCACAGCTATTGGTGGTCAGACTTGGAGTCAGCGTGCGGTCAGTGGCACCAGCGTTGTCAATGGTCAGAGCGAGAATGTAGAAGCTGTGATCCTGGCCACAAATCACCCGAATTTTTCCACTGATACTAAAGGCTACACGCTGATTTATGTTGCGTCAAAAGATGCTTTCGATACCTCAAGAAGTAGATATTTCATGCCTATGCTCCAGTCATTTGCGTTTACAAATGAGCGGACGGCAAGCCCACTGGATGTAAGGAAGAACTTCCGCGCCTGTAGGCCGGGGAGTGTCAGTCCTATACCTCAGTCAATGGGCAGTTCGATCACGACTATGCCGTCGGGCAGCCGGACTCCGGTTTTTATATCGGAGGCTGCCATCCCTGCAATGCGCTGGGTTACTCTGGTACCAACTCTGGCGGCAATCTGGTGATTAGAGACTCGATTTGGCGCAATAACTTCTCAGGAATCGCGCCTAATACGCTTGACTCCGAGCTATTGGCACCTCAGGATGGCACAACGATTATCCACAATCTGGTTGAGAACAATAACAACTACGATGCCCCAGCCAAAATTTTGCAATTGTCCATGATTGACAACGGCATTGTAATTGGCGGTGGTAATAACAACATCGTTGAAGATAACATCGTCAACAGGCATATCTATAGGCGCTGAGGCTCAGTCAGAGCAGACATGAAGAGTTCCCAAAAATGTGTCATTTGCCCTATGCCAGATCCCTGCTGTGCGTGTATGCTTGTGTCATAAAGAAGAAGGATCTGGGACCAGCCTCCTGATCTTTGCCTGTTTAATGTGCTGGTCATGCATAGATGAATGCGAGGGGAATGCTCCAAATGGCGCACGTATATGGTTCTCATTGTGATTGTTGCGGCCTGGCGGTTGATATTACACAGGCCAAGTTTTGCCCGCGTTGCCAGTATCCCGTGCAACCGGAACCAGAGCAGCGTTTCTTAGAAGTGGCGTTGAGTGATCTCAAGCGCGTGATGCGCTATGGTGGGACCGCATTAAGCGTGGCAGATCTTGCCTGGCGCTATGAGGGACGCCTGCAATTTTTGCACAATCTGAAAGGTCAAGACTCTGCACAACATGTGGCTGATCGGGCGACTCAAACGCTTGCGAAAGAGTCGCCGTCGCTGCCCCAGATGTTTCGTGTTCCGGAAGCGGCAGAACGAGCAGCCTTCTCCGTGCCTGCTCCTGGCGTTGCGCGGCCAAGCGTACCAGCGACACCCATCGCCTTACACCCTATAGCGGGTCAGGTAAGCACATCAGTATCTCCCGCCTTTCCAATAACCCCCGCTGCAAGTATGCGCGGTTTCTCGTTGTCTAGCGATGCAGTCGTGAATATTCTGGCGGCTCTGGGTGGCTTTTTTATTCTGGCCGGCTCTTTGAGCTTTGTGCTGACAACCTCTAATCTCTGGTTGTCGTTTCTAGCAGTCTTTTTTCTCCATGCTATCTTTGGTGTAGCGGGCCAGCTTACGCGGCGGCGTTTGCCATTGCTGCGAGCGGTCTCGCCTCTCTATACGCTGATTTTCGCTCTACTGGTACCCCTGGTGGGCTTCTCGGCGTATCATCTGGTGACGAACGGCCTGGTGGGACTTTCCCCATCTGCTCTGCTCACTTTGGCCGCGCTCTATGCTGCTGCCATCTATATTCTGTTGGCGGTGACACAACGTTTTGTGTCGTTTGCGTACCTGGGCATAGTTGCATTGCTAGTTGGAGATATCGCCCTGGCACAGACTCTGCATCTGGCCTACTGGTGGTGGCCTTGCATCGCTATGTTGCTAGCGTTGCTGAGCCTGCTGGCTCTCCCGCGTGCCACTGGCGAGACGTGGCCCCTGACAGAAAACTGGGGCATTCTACGTGGGCCACTTCAGGTTTTGATGTATAGCATTATAAGCATCGCCTGCCTGGTACTGCCTCTCATGCTGGCCTCTAGCCTGATCTTGGATAGCTTTTTCGTATATAGCTTACCTACCGCAGTTCATAAGGAATTGCATCTCGCACTCTTCTTGCTTGCTGGTGTGCTTTTTGTCTGGTTCACTTTGTGGATCTGGCGTACGCGCCGCATTGACCGAACGCCTCTTTTGGCCTACTTGCTCGTGGGCGTGCTCTTGCTGTTGGGCTATGCATTGCGCTTGGATTTGACTGGCTATGTCCTGTTACTGAGCGGTACGGCTCTGGCGTATCACGCGCTGGTCCGTTTGGCTGGTACTCGGCTGGCTGTGTATGGTTTGCCAGACCTCACTTTAGATCAGCTTGTAATTGCTCTGAGCGTCCTGGTCATGCTGCTGGTCGCTTCTGCCACTCCCTTCCAACTCATTTATCGCGCGTATGCAGGGTATACTGCTCAAAACACCCTGGTCTTATTCTTTAACAACAGTTTTTCGTATCCTTTTGTACGGGGAAGCGGCCTCGCGTTAGAGCAACTCGCGCTTGGTGTCTGTTTCCTGCTGACGCTCGATATCACAGCCGCACGAGCCGGCCTCAGTCGCTTGCCCACCAGGGCCAACTGGTGCTGGTTGCTGTTGCTCAGCGGCTTGATCCTGGCTGCGGCCTATGGTCGAGAGGTGCTGCTCTGGCAGGTATCCCCAGTATTCCCACTGTGGGCTTTTCTGGCCTTGAGCCTGGCTCTGTTGGCGAGCGCAGTCCTGGTACGGCGCTTTGCTAGCCCCGCTTGGGCCAATCCTCTCGATGTGCTGACTTTGGGTGGGATCGCGTTTACCCTTACGCTCAGCCAGAGCCAGACATGGAATGTGATTAGCTCGTTCTTGTTCGGTTTTGCCGCGTTGCTCTATATTGTGCTGCTCTCGCAGCGTCGGCCCCTGCCCACGCTGCTTGCAGCAGGTTTGCTGTTGCTCGCTTTGCCACTTCTGCTTGCTCATCCACTACTGGTGCTTGGTCTGGGACTGTTGCTCCCGTTGTTCGCGGCTAGTATGCAGCGCGTGGGCCTGTTTGGGAAGGGTACGGCATATGCGAACCTGTTTGCCTGGACCTTGTTTGGACCAGCTTTCATCTATGGGCTTGCCCTTACAACGAAGGATATCACTGGCGGACAGAGCGCACTTGCGGGTTGGTCCGCACTGCACCTGACTGTACTTGCGAGTGGATCGGGACTGAGTGCGGCTTACGAAATTGCCGCGCTTGGTGTGGCCTGGTACGCGACGGCGCTTATCGCACGCGCACAACTTTGGCTGGTCCCGGCTACATTGTTCTGGTTGATCGCCCTATTGCTGCCTACGAATGCTTTCTGGGTGCTGACCATCCTCACTCCTCTGCTGGCGCTTGGGGCTGCGTGTATCGAGCGCCGCTCACGGTATACATGGGCGGAGCCTTTGTACTTGGCCGCGCTGTGCGGTGCTGCCATGGTGGCCTATACTGGTCTAGCACAAGGACATTTGCTAGAGTTGAGCTGGATTCTGTTGGGTTTTGCCATCCTGGCCTATGGTCTGGGCCTCTTCACCGGACGCTTGCCTGTGCTCTGGCTGACTCCGCTGTTCGCAACGGGAGCAGTTGTGGTGGCTGCCTTGTTGGGCGATCTCTTCCGTCCGCCAGTCGTGGCGCTGATGTGTGCGGGCCTGGGCATTGTGTGCAGTCGGTCCTCGCGGCTATCCCCATTCTTCCGGCGTCAGTACGCCCCTCTGCTCTATGCGCTGCCTTTGTACGCAACGGCGCTGGCAGCGGCTTTGCTAACTGGCATCTATGGTACGGTTGGTGCGGTTGGAAATATCAACCGACCCTTCTATGGAGCTTTGCCAACGGCGCTGTTCTTGTATGCGGTGGTGGCTTTTGTGGTGCTGTTGATCGAACAGAAACCCTCCTGGAACTGGCTGGTGGTGGGTTTTGCTTGCTGGGCTGTACTGCTGGCGCAACATCTTACGCCAACCTATATGCTGGGTGCTGGGGTTGGGCTGGTGCTGCTTGGATTGTTGAGCGGGCGTTTCTTCCGACCTACACCAGCGTCCGAGGGGGCTACACGCTCAGACAGTCTGGCAAACTTCACCTGGAACTGGCCCTGGTATATAGCTTTCCTGTTCGCAACGTTTGTGTTGGGAGGCTGGTCATATGCGTTCGGTCAATCCTTTGCTCCGGACATAATTGCGCCTGTTCTGCTCGTCTTCACGCTGCTGGCAACTGTAGTAATGCTGGTGGAGCGTGCGCCTGAGTTCCTGGTCTTCCCCGTTGGTATGGCAGCCTGGACCCTACATCTCTGGTTGCTTGCATTTCAACCTGCTGTTGCAATCGTGGCATATACGTTGCTGTGCATACTGATCTTCGCGACTCAGTTCATTTGGCGGCGTTTGCCTGCGGCCACGGGCTGGTTGCCGGAGACAGGTTTGCACAATGCGTTCTCGCTGGGTGGACTCTGTGTGGTCGTGCTGAGTGCGCTCAATCAGGGTGCTCTCTCAACCAACAACGGCGCTCTGGCCCAGGCTGGAGTATTCGCACTGGTGACTTTGAGTTTGTTGCTTTTCCTGTACGGTTTGGCCCGTCCTGCGGCAGTTGCTCGTGCTTTGTTTGATGGGATGAGCGAGTTGGAGCGCACGGCACGTCTAGAGGCCGCACACGCGATCAGCCATTGGTGCGCGTATAGTGCTGGTTTGCTGCTCTCCCTGGCTGTCTCCTGGGAAATGCTAGCGGCCTTTGATGTGACACACTTTGATGTGCTCACCCTGGTCCCGGCTAGTTACCTGCTTGTGATCGCGCCCTTTCTCTTGCGTGATAAAGCCTTACCTGAACGGCGCTTCGTGGGACAGGCGGTTGCTCTGCTTGGTGCAGCCCTACTGCTTCTGCCCGCGCTCTGGTTCGGTTTCCAGGGCACTGAGGTGTTGCCAAGTCTGATCTTGCTAGCGGAGGCGCTGCTCTTGCTGGTGTTGGGGTTATTGGCCCGCCTGCGCATTTTTATCCTGAGTAGTACAGGGTTGATTATCCCTGCCACTCTGCGGGTGCTTTTCCTTTCGATCTCACTGGCTGTGCCAATCCTGCTGATGGTCTTTGGCAGCTTGCTGGTCCTGCTGGCTACTGTGCTGATCCTCTCGCGTCATCGCTTGCAGGTAGCATGGAGTAGTTGGGAATAACGGGCACATCTGCTCGGTTTTTTTGTAGCATTAGATCTTGGATATTTCGAGGTTTAATGCTACAAAAAACGTTGTGCCTGTTTCTTCCGATGATTCTACCCAGAGACGCCCCTGGTGTTGCTCAACAATTTCTTTGCTGATAGGCAAGCCTAGCCCCCACCCCGGTGCATCAGAAGATTGTGCTTCGGGACTCCGATAAAATGGTTCGAAAATGGTGGTCTGTTGTTCTTGCGAAAGAACTGACCCATCATTATGCACCGCAAGGATTGCTTCCTCAGATCTTTGACTGACTTCCACTTGTACCACCGCATGTGCTGGCGAATATTTGATGGCATTCGTGACCAGGTTGTTCATGACTTGTGAGAGCCGCGTTTCATCGATGTGAAGTACAATGGGATCAGGGGGAAGTTGCAGATCAATGACGCGGCTTGTCAAAGCCTTTTGGTCTGTAACGATTTCACAGCAGAGTTGGCTGAGATCACAGGGTGCCAGACGTAGCGGCATCTTCCCTGAACGCAGACTATTGATATCGAGCAGATCATTGACGAGAATCGTTAAACGTTTGGTCTGTTGATCCACTTTGACCAGAGAGTCCTGAACTAGTAGCATCTCAGGGATTTGTGCGCTTTGTTTCTTCAGCCGACGTATGAGCAATTGCAAATAACCGTGGATGCTTGTGATTGGTGTTCGCAGTTCGTGGGATGCCATGGAAAGAAATTGGTCCTTCACTCGATCCGCTTGTTCGAGTTGAAGATTGCTCTGGGCAAGCGCCTGATTACTCTTTGCTAATTCCTCAGCATGTTCCGATGCCTCTTGCTGAGCGAGCAGCAATTGCTGCCGATACTTCTTTTGTAGCGCGATTATATACAAAATGATGAGTTGTATAACGATAAAAGGTATGAATGCGACAGTATCCGGCCACTGATAAAATGTGAAGCCCCGCCCAGGAGGAATCAACCAGTAATCTAGGCACAGTACTCCCACGACCAGAGCGACAAGCGCTGGGCCAGTACCCCAGATCCAGCCCACGAGAAGCGTTCCGATCAGAAAAGGTACTCCAATAAAATAATCGTGGATATGTTCAATTGCCTCAATTCTTGAGACCAGAAAAGTTCCCGCAATAAACACGAAACTGAGAGCATAGCCGACGAAGGCAGAACGCCACCAGGAACGACGCTGGCTGGCCTGTTGATCTGATGGTCGATTCTGCTTCTTCATCTGGGTCGGGATCTGGGGCCGATGCAAACGCCTTTGGTAGATTTGTTTAGCGTCTTTGATTTGCATACATACCTCGAAAATTACAGAGCTTCTTGCCATGTTGATTGAAAGCAGAATGAAGAACCTGCTTGAGATGAAAAACTAAAACTCTGCTATGATAGAGAGTTATCATTCAGTAAACACGTTTTGGAAACGTGAGATGTTTCAATAATTCATGCTATGGCTGTAATATCCCAATTTTATTGCTCCCCGATTCAGTAAACCAGATGGTCTGATGGGGTCCCTCAACCAGGCCAATTGGCAGGCTATTCGGTGTCGGAATGGTATAGTAGAAGAAGCGTTGCGTCTTGACATCAAACCGCGCCAACATACTTTCAGAGGTGACGGTTATCCAGACATCGCCATTCGTAGCGATAGTGAGGCCATAGAGGCCACCTTGGAAAACTGGGGAACTATAGGTTGTAAACGTATGGTTGGTAGGATTGAAGCGGACCAACTGGCTAGCAGCAAAGGTCGTGGTCCAGATCTGGCCCTGTGCATCGCTAGTAACTTCCATCAGGGGAGTCGTAGAAGCAATCCCTGACGGCGTGAAGGAGCTGACCTGCCCGGTGAGCGGGTTGAGCTGGCCGAGTTGGTTTGAGCTGATCTCGGTGAACCAGATGGTGCCCTGGGGGTCGGCAGCGATGCCATAGGGATCGAGCGGCTTCGCGTTTGGTGTTGTGGTGAGCGGGTATTGATGGATCGATTCATCGGCGCTGTTCAGGCTGCCAATGGCGTTGGCGTTCAGTTCGGTAAACCAGAGTGTGCCGTGTGTATCCAGCACGAGATCGTTGGGGGCGCTGGGCAGGCTTACCGTTTTGCTGGCGTCTCTGGGATCAGGCATGTGGAGAGTGGGCAGTGGATAGGTCTTGTACTGGCCGGTTGCGGGAAAGTAGTGCCCGATGTAGTTGGCGTATTGCTCAGCAAACCAGATCGTGTTATCGGGGGCTGCGACAACGCCCATAACCCCCGACTGCCCATTGGGCGGCGTCTGCTGCCAGAATGTGCCAGTGTGGGCATCGAACGAGCCGAGATAGTTGCGGTTCATCTCGCCAAACCACAGGCGTCCCTGCCCATCGAGAGTGGGCCGCATCAGGCCGCAGTCATTCTGGGGCAGAGCGAACTCCTGAAATTTTCCCGTTGCCGCCTGGCTTTGTGGCAGCGAGGAAGCACTAGCGTGCGTATTGAGCGTAGAGGCATCTCCACATGCTGCTAACAAGCAGGTTAATAGAATAAATAGAGTAAAAAAGCTAAAAGAGTGGCTTTTCATGCGTGTGCATCCTCGACCAGCGTACCTAGCATACCATCTTCAACCAGCGTATTCAGGCGCACTTTGACCAGTGTATGCTGCCAATTGTATTCGGGTTGACCGGGCAGGTCTGCCAGTTCCACGCGCAAGTAGTTGTCGGTTAGCCCTTCCCAGCGTCCATGTTTGTGTCCCTCAAGCAACACATCGACTGTCTGGCCCAGAAATTGCTGGCGGAAGAGTTGCGCATCCGTTTCGTTGAGTGCGAGCAGGCGTTCGCTGCGCGTCTTCTTAACGAGATCCTTGATGTGGCCCTTCATACGTGCCGCAGGTGTGCCCTGGCGCGGTGAGAAGCGGAAGACGTGCATTTTGGCGAAGTGCAGTTCGCTAGCCAGTTGGTACGTTTGCTCAAAGTCCTCGTCGCTTTCACCGGGAAAGCCTGTGATGATATCGGTACTGATCGCGACGCCGGAGATTACGCGTTTGGCGGTGGTGATGATTTCGCGGTAACGTGCGCTGGTATAGTGTCGGGCCATGCGCCTCAGGATGGCATCCGAGCCGCTTTGCATAGGCAGATGGAAGTGACGGCACATGCGCGGGTCTTGCCAGAGTGTGAGCCACTCCAGGCGGAAATCCTCTGGCTCCAGCGAAGAGACGCGAATACGCTTGATCTCCGTTTCGCGTAAGAGGGCTGCGATCAGATCGCCCAGGTCTTGCTGCTCATCGCCAGCGGGATGGTAGTCGCCGAGATGAATGCCCGTCAGCACAATCTCCTGAAAGCCTGCCCGCACTTTGCGCTGTACATGCTCGACAACTGCATCAATGCCGCGACTGCGCGATCCACCGCGTACATAGGGCACAATGCAGTAGGTGCAACGGTTATCACAGCCATCCTGCACCTTCATCTGCACACGCGTGCGGGTGTGTAACTGGGCGTGGTTGGCTTGACCGGGAGCTGCGCTGTCGGTCAGCAGGGCTGTGCTTTCTGGATTGTCGGGTTGTGGCTCTGGCTCACTTGCATCGATCTCTAGGGCGATATCGCTGCCAATATGCTGCTCGTGCGTTGCGATCATAGGCAACAGAAGACGCGTTGGCATCTCTTCGGTTGTGCTGGCCTCAGCGGGGATTGAGGCAGGAGCAGCGTTGTGCTGGTGAGCCTGAATCGCCTCGACTAGCGCGTCCTTTGCGCGGTTGCCGACCACTAGATTCACGCCCGGTAGAGCCGCCACGGCCTGTGGATTGAGTTCAGCGTAGCAACCAGTTACCACGAGTAGTGCATCTGGCTGGCGGCGGTGGGCTTGGCTGATTATCAGCCGCGAACTGCGGTCCCCCAAATGTGTGACGGTACAGGTATTAACGATATAGATATCGGCTTCGTCGCTGAACTCGCGTTGGACAAAGCCAGCGGCGTTCATCTGCTCGCTGATAGCTTCGCTGTCAGCCTGATTGACCTTGCAGCCTAGCGTGGCAACTGCAAACGTGGTTTCTTCGCGCATATGTCTTTCGTATTTCTGAACTCAAGATGTTTTTTTTCGTTGGCCTGATTATAGCGCATTGGAGCGAATCGGGCCAGAGGATCGTGTTTTTCTGTCAGTGTGTAGGCGTTTGGGCCTGAACTGAACCAGATGCAGGAATGATGCTCTCGTTTATGGTTTTCTGGATAAAGGGCAGTGCGAACCACATATTTGCGATGCCAAAGAGCACGCCAGTTAGCACACGTAGTTCCCAAGTGCTCTCGCGTAAACCAAACATCTGCGAGAGGCCATCGAAAGCGATAGGCAATAGCATCAGCACCCAGAGCCACCAGGGGATGCCAGGTAGGCGTTTCTTGCTAATCTGAAAAACTAGCGCACCTACGAACATCGAGCCATAGATGGAGATATTGCGTGCACACATGCCGAGCTGATGACCGAGCATATAGAAGGAATGTGAGGGAATTTGCGCACAAATCAGGTGTAGCGCGTTAAAAATTGGTTTTGCGAGGTCATTCAGGCCAAAATACGCAAGGATAGGCACACTCAACGTTGCCAATAGGACAAGGCCGAGCACGCTGATAATCACTACAACCCAGTAGTGTAGGAAAAACTCGCCCGTCTTCTGCATCCAGATATCAATACGCGCTTGTTGTACGGGATACGTCGGTTGTGGATAAATTGGTTGCGTAGCCATGCTTGATTACCTTCCCGTTGCTTGTTGAAAGGCCCGTGCCAGTTCGTCGGCGTCGATTCTTCCTTCGAGCAATGTCTCCTGGTTGATCACAATCACAGGAATGCGATAACGATACATTTCAAAGGCTGTCATATCGCTGCGGATATCGATCTCGGTCAAGGCATACGGCGTCTCTTGTGCGATCTCTTCCAGCAGCTCGCGGGCATCTTCGCACAAATGGCAGCCTGCCTTCGTGTAGAACGTCACCTCGATTTTTGCCTGCTTGCTTACCATTACTAACCCTGCTCCTGAATAGCTTTTTGTCGCCTCCATCATACCATACGAGGGAAGCGGCAGAGAAAGCAACCGAAAAAGTGTAACGTGTTATCGTAGTTCTTTATTGATAGTAATTTTGCTATTTTTTTCTGTAAGTGCTATCATTGTTTGTAATCCTTTAATGCGAACCGTGTATATTTGCTTACACCCCAGACCAAAACATACAAATACACAGATGTATTTGTATGAATGATGGAGGTACCGGATTATGCAGCAAGATCTGGATCATCGATCCCCCCACCTTCTCCGCAAAAAAAGTGTATGGTATGCATTTGCAGTCACATCTATTGCGTGCATTCTTCTGTTGACTGCTTGTGGCGGACCCAATGCTACCCAGCAAACGGGGAGCAAGATCAAAAAAGGTGGTACCCTCAAAGTGGGCTTGATTGCGGAACCAACCGTGTTGGACCCGCTTACATCAGTATCCCTCTATGATAGTGACATCACGTCGAACATCTACGATTCCCTTTTTAGGTATGATCCTCAGGGTCAAATTCAGAAAGAACTCGTCTCAACGTATGCGTATGCTTCGCCCACGGTTTTGAATCTGACCCTGCGTACAGACGTGAAGTTCCAAGATGGAACGCCATTTAATGCGGATGCCGTGATTTTCAACATCAATCGTTTTAGAGACGATAAAACGTCACCGCGTTACACTGATGTTGCTACCATTGTTGCCCTCCAGAAACTGAGTGATTCTCAGGTGCAGATTCGCTTATCGAAGCCATTTGCACCGTTTTTAACGGTTCTGACTGGCGCTGTTGGGCAGATGTTGTCGCCGACAGCCGTGCAAAAACTGGGCAAAACCTTGGGCAATGCGCCAATAAATGTTGGCAGTGGACCCTTTATCTTTGTTGAATGGATCAAAGGTGATCACCTGCTGCTCAAAGCGAATCCTAACTATTGGAAGAAAGATGCCCAAGGAACCCAGTTGCCGTACTTAGCATCTATTCGCTATCAGACGATCACCAACGGGACCGTGATGTACACGAACCTGCAAACCAATCAAATTCAGGTTGCGACTGGCATTTCCCCGAACGATGTCGCATCGGTGAAAGCGAACCCAAGCTTGACCTACAAGCAAATTTCAGGGCCAGGTTTTGGGAGCCTCTTCTTGGACACGTCCGTGGCTCCTATGAATAATGTCCATGTTCGTCGCGCTATCGCGTGGGGCATTAATCGCCAGGAAATCCTTGATAGTGTTCTGAAAGATATCGGCGTCGTCTCGAAGGGGCCAATTTCCCCAGTCAACTTTGCCTACGATAAGAACGTCGATTCCTACACCCATGACGTGAGTAAGGCCAAGGATGAGCTGGCCCTGTCTGGCTTGTCAAATGTCTCTTTTACCCTGAAGACCCAGAGCGGTAGCCCTGTAGCTACTGAGGAAGCTCAGTTTATTCAATCTGAGCTACAAACTGTGGGGATCACTGTCAACATTCAGCAGGAGACGTTTACAGCAGAGGTCCAGGACGTTCAAACCTTCAAGTACCAGGCTGCGGCTATCGGTTGGACTGGCGGACCTGATCCCGATAACGATATGTACTTGTTGTTCAAAAGCGATGGCGGCTTCAACTATACGAAGTACAGCAATCCACAAGTAGATAAGCTGCTTGACGAAGGGCGTACGACCACGGACCAAGCCAAACGCATCACTTTGTACCAACAAGCTCAACAGTTGATTGTCCAGGATAGCCCGTTCATTTTCCTCGTTCATGGTGCGGTATCTCAAGAGACCAGCAACACGGTGAAAAATTACTTCTTGAGTCCGTCAGCTGTGCTCTACTTCAGGGACGTATACCTGGGTTAGGAAACGCGTGCCGATAGAAGGGCTGTTTGTTTTCGATGGGACAGTCACTATGCTGAAACAGCCTGGGGAGCTTTCTGGTTCCCTAGGCTGTTTTATGCTAATAGTTGGTAGGGTGAAAGTTGGCACGCGTCAAATGTGGGCAATGGTAAGGTCGATGCGGTATGCTATCGAGTAGAACAGAGATTTCGTTGTTAGTATGTGAGAGGAGAAAAAACATGCCATCCATCTCGTTCGATCCTGTCGCCCACGCGTACGATCAAACACGTGGCTACCCTCCCGGCGTCGATCAACAAGTTGTGGCGGCCCTAGAACAGACCGCGCAGGCGACGGAGCAGACCAACTTTATCGAAGTTGGTGTGGGCACTGGTCGTATCGCCATTCCCCTGGCCTCACTGGGTCACAACTATACTGGTGTGGATATTTCGGAGAAAATGCTAGCCCAACTGGAGAGCAAATTGCTCGCACAACATTGGGAAACGTCTGAGCAGCCATGGGGCAGCCGCGCTGACGAGACCGCACTTGGTACTTGTAGCGTGCGCCGTTTTGCCCGCGCAGACCCAGCGGCCTCACTACGTCTCGTGACTTCTGATATCACCGCGCTCCCTTTCGCAGATGCCTCGTTTGATGTCGCTGTGGCTGTGCATATCTTCCATCTGGTCGATGGCTGGCAGCAGGCTGTACGCGAGTCCCTGCGCGTCCTACGGCCAGGCGGTGTCCTGTTGCACTGTTGGGATAAACACGACGATAGCTCGCTGGATAGTGTTACGGATGTTGTTACCAAAACCTGGCTGAAGATTATCGAAGAGCTTGGCGGGAGCGCACATCGCGTCGGCACAGAGTCGCCCAAGGCTGTTAGCACGTGGTTGCGCGAGCAAGGTTTGCCTGTTGAGGAACTGTCTATCGCACGTTGGGAAACGACAGCCACGCCGCGTCGAGCGCTGGAGCGTATCACCAGCCGCCTCTGGTCGCGTACCTGGCTCGTGCCCGATGAGATTTTTGCTACGTCGGTGCAGCGCCTCAATGCTTGGGCCTTCGATTATTTCGGGGCTGAGCAGATGGACACGCCACATACTCATACTAATCAATTTGTGGTGCACCGCACACAGATAGCGCAATAATAGAGCGTCCTCAAGCATGCTGTGACTGGCCGAGGTTATGCGCCGCCTCCACAATGGCGAGTCCGTGAGCAGTTTGTTTGTGACCACCATTTACACATGCTGAGACGGGAGCGAGTCTGGTGCACATACCAGACTCGCTCCCGTCTCAGCATGTTGTGTTTATGACAAATGTCATCCCAGATTTATGATAGTCCTCACTATGCACTACCTCTATTTCCTCCTATACTTAAACCAGAGAAGACGATTGAGATGGGGATGTGGCGAAGATGACATTATTATAGAAAATAAACAGACAAGGAAGGAAAAAACCATGAAAGCCGAAAAAGAAATGCTAAAAGCAGAAAACTCAGAAACAATCAAAACACAGAAATCTTCACGCCAGCCGTTCTCTTCCATTGGCAGGATTGCCTTTTGGACATCTGTAGCGGGCTTCCTGAGTAGCCTGGGTGGTGCTATCGCGATCACGATAGGTACAGGCGCTCCGAGTCGAGACATCGTTATCACGACGGGATGCTGGTTAATAGTCGTTGTGCTTCTCGCCACGAGATTGCGCTGGGCATCGCTGGTAGCTACTCTGGTGGCGGGATATAATCTTTACGTTGTCTCAGTAGAACCCTATGTTATAGACAGCGTAGCCAATCCCAAAGGCCCCAATGGTGGGTATGGTCACTTTATTGGAGTTATCGTTGCTCTGGCGTTGGCAATTCTGGTGCTTGTATGTAGCCTTGGTGCTGCGATACAAAACTACCGAGGCGGAAGTCGGCAGGCTCCGCGCTGGCTTCCATCAGCTTTGGGCTTGATTGCAGGCATGGTCATTGGCGCTCTGTTCATCGGCGCTCTCGTATCACCAGCGGCCCCCGCCGGATTGACCTATACGAATGGCGTGCCAACCATCCACATGGACGCTGGCAGCTTTATTCAGACATCAGTGACGATCACGAAAGGCTCAAGCCTTATACTGATGGATGATAGCTCTGCTGTGCACATTCTTGCTAACGGGAGTTGGCAGAATGGTCAGGCAAAAGCTGCACAAGAAGCGGGTGCGCCAGTGGTCAACAATAAGCAAGTCAGTAGCAGCAGCATTGAGATCGGGCCATTTATCGTAGCGGGCACCTATCACATCTACTGCTTGGTGCATTCAGGCATGAACCTGACGGTCACTGTCCAGTAGTAGCGAGCTTGAGGCTGTACAATAGGGGCGCATGTTGGAGAAGCATGCGCCTCCATTGTACAATGGGGCAGCATATTGCAAAGAGAACATAACTATGCGGCCATAGTATACAATCTGGCCAGGGGTTGAAAATATGAGCATGACAGATGCAAAAGCTACACACAGTATCCCAAAAGCCGTAATCCACTCTCCCTATATTTTATGGATGACCTGGGTTATATGGTTACCCTTTCTTATTCCAGCTACAGTATCCTGGTTGCAACTCCATCCTACGCTTCCACGCCTGATTGCAACGCTTATCTGTCTCACGTTGTTCACCGCTTGCTACTTGTGGGCAAGTTTGC
Source organism: Ktedonobacteraceae bacterium (assembly GCA_039923935.1). Taxonomy (GTDB): domain Bacteria; phylum Chloroflexota; class Ktedonobacteria; order Ktedonobacterales; family Ktedonobacteraceae; genus Paraktedonobacter. Next base: position 14,759 of record JBDTBU010000374.1, read on the forward strand.
GGCGGGCAAGACGTATGCTTGCTAACACGTCGTCATCTGCGCTGCACACTGACGCAGCAGCATGGCTGACGAGTGCTCTTTTAATTGTGTTAAGTTTCACCATCGCTGTGCTGGGGAACGAGCATGGGTATGCGTGGCTCTCGCCCTTTATCTTTACAAGCGCCTATGTGAGTAGTCGTCTGTCCATTGCACAAACGGCGTTGACGGTTGGCGGCCTCATTTGTGGTATGTTTGGACTTGGCTGGCTGCTTCCCCTGAGTTTTTACGATGTTGGGTCCGCTGCTTTAACTTGTATTATGGTTGTTGTGGTTGTGATTTCTGTTTTTAGCGTGATTAGAGCAAATCTGAATCTGCGGGTCGCACGCGAAGAGGTCGAGCGTCTGGCAGTGACGGCGGAGCGCTTGCGTATTGCACGCGACCTGCACGATCTGTTGGGCCATAACCTCTCGTTGATCGCGCTCAAAAGTGAACTAGCCCGCCGTTTGATCGCGGTGTCGCCGGAGCGAGCAGCTATCGAGATCGGCGATATCGAGCAGGTGGCCCGCACGACCTTGCAGGAGGTGCGCGAGGCCGTGTCCAGCTATCGTCAACCCGCCCTAACAAGCGAGTTAGAAGCCGCTCAGGAAATTCTCGCTGCTGCTGGGATCACCTACAAATATCAAGGCAACGAGCGGATGTTACACGGCATCCCGCCAACCGTCGAGGCGATTCTTTCGTGGGCTGTGCGCGAGGGCGTGACGAACGTAGTTAAACACAGCCGCGCCAAACACTGTTTGATCTCGCTCACCCGTGACGAGCATACTATTGGTGTTGAAGTGGCCGACGATGGTCGAGCCTTGAGCAGTGTGAGTGAGGACGCGGGCAATGGTTTACGCGGCCTAGCTGAGCGGGTGAAAGCAGTTGATGGGCAGTTTGAGGCTGCTTCACGCCCAATCGGCGGCTTTCGTCTGGCGATTACGCTGCCCCTCATGCAGAGACAGCATGTTGCGAATGGACATGTTTCCGGTACTGCCACACCTACAGGTATAATACGAGTATTGGATGAAGTGCCAGGTGACAATAACTAAGAGAGGACTGAGCAACTATGATTCGTGTTTTGCTAGCGGAAGACCAGGCAATGGTGCGCGGCGCACTGGCAGCTTTGTTGACGCTGGAGGGTGATATTGAAATTGTCGCTGAAGTTGGCCGTGGCGATGAGGTGCTACCACAAGCGCTGGCGACTAAACCAGATGTGGCTCTGCTGGATATCGAGATGCCTGGCTGCGATGGTCTCACCGCTGCTGGTGTCCTACACACGCAAATGCCGTCCTGCCGCGTCATGATCCTGACGACGTTTGGGCGTCCCGGCTATCTGCGTCAGGCTATGCAGAACGGTGTCGTCGGCTTCCTGCTCAAGGATGCGCCTGCTACCCAGCTTGCCACGGCCATCCGCCGGGCCATCGCTGGCGAACGCATCATCGATCCCGGTCTCGCTATGGCTGCACTGAGTGAGGGCAACAATCCCCTCACCGAGCGCGAACGCGCAGTGCTGGCAGCCGCCACGCGTGGTACGAGCATCGCCGAGATCGCGTCCTCGCTCTTCCTCTCCGAAGGGACTGTGCGCAACTATCTTTCGGTAGCCATCCAAAAGCTGGGTGCGCATAATCGCATCGAAGCCGCGCATATCGCACAGGAAAAGGGCTGGCTCTAATTTTACGTCATTTTTAGAAAGGCAATAGAGAATGAATGGTTTATATGTGCGCAGCGCGCATGAAGACGAACGAGATGCTATTCGAGATATGGCATTGGCCGCCTACGAGCAGTATGGGAGTATTATGCCCCCACCAGCATGGGAAGGATATCAGCAGAATATTCAGCAGACGCTCAAAGAGGTGGAACTGAATGAATGCATCGTTGCTGTGCAGGATACCACGATTGTGGGTAGTGTGTTGCTCTATCCTGCCAAGGAGAACACTGGTACTGGCGTTCTGGCTGGTGTAAGTTGGCCGGAGATTCGCCTGCTTGCCACGAAGCCAGAGGTACGCGGGCAGGGCATTGGGCGTGCTCTAATGGATGAATGCATCCAGCGCACGCGGGCAGCAGGCTTCACTCTGCTTGGATTGCATACAACGGATATGATGCAAATTGCCCAAAACATGTACATCGGCATGGGCTTCGTCCATCATCCTGAACTTGACTTTCACCCAGGTCCAGATGTAGTTGTCAAAGGTTATCTGCTGCGTCTCGATACTGTATAAGTTAGAACGCTGGACTGGGTGCGTTTCATGGTTTTGCAGAGCGAAACCCACCCACCTTGGAACCGGAGGCTGCCTGTGTCATTCCCCGAATGCGGCTCGCTCATGGTTCTACACACAGGGAACGAGGGAGACAAGCTCCATAGAGTGCTCGCGATTATGGAGCTTGTCTCCGGCTTAGGGGTAGGTGGGATTCTTGCTTCTTCTCCAAACACAACCTATACTAGTTGTGTAACAAAAATAGGTACTGAGAAAGGCAAGGGTATGCCGAAAGCGGCAATGTATACGCTGGCTTGGTCTGCAGAACGTCAGGCATATACTCTGTATAATCATCATACAGAACTGGATCTTGTGCTTGGTCTGGATGCGCCAACATGGTGTGAGTGGCTGGAGCAGGTGGCTTCGTTTGCTTTTCGTGGTCAGAAAGGCACATATACTGCACGCAAAGAGCAGATTAAGCAGGGTGACGCTTGAAGATCGTGCTGAACAATCCCTGATTGAGCCACTGAGCGAGCGTGAACTGGAAGTGCTCCAACATATCAGCGCGGGACGCTCGAATCGGGAAATTGCCGGACAACTGGTCATAGCGTTGAGCACGGTCAAATCGCATGTCGGGACCATCTATGCCAAACTGGGAGTGCAAAGCCGCACTCAGGCGTTGGTCCAGGCTCGCAAGCTCAAGCTGCTGTAGGTTCTATCCCTGCTTCTATCAATTGTGGGCCCGGCCCACAATCCTCCCTTCATTCATCCTTTAGATGGAAGATTTCCGCTTGAGATACAGCTATACTGAGAGCCAACGCTGCTCTTATGGTATATGACGATATACCTGTCCAGCGTTTGTAGATCACCACAAAGGAGAACGTTTATGGAACAACGTATTTATCATGGGGAGCACATTACTCCCGATGATCTAGCACAATTTTTGATGCAGAACTATTCTCAACTGGGCAGACGCTGGGTGGTTCAGAAATTTGGCGAAGGCAATTCAGTGCTGGTACAGATTGGGCGTGAACATAGAGGATATAAACCATAAATCTAAATGGCTGATGGCCGAAAAATAAGAGAAAGAGTTGAACATATGACGACCTCTCACCCTGAAAAACAGAGCAGCAGCATAGCGGAAGAACAGCACCCCACTACAACAATGCGTATCGACCTTCTGACAGTAGCCGCCATCGCGATTGTGGCTTATCTGTTGAGTACAATCATACACGAGGCATTAGGACATGGCCTGGCTTCTTTACTGGTTGGTTTGCATCCAACACGCGTCACCTCAGTTGATCTCGAAGTGAGTTTTACTGGCGTACCCATCTGGCAAGTGCGTTTTGTAGCAGCAGCCGGGTGCGCCGCTAATATCATCGCAGCACTGATTGTGCTTGCCCTAGAGCGATTCACGCACAAAGCGTCCCCTGCCACACGCTACTTTCTCTGGCTACTTGCTACAGTGAACCTGCTCATTCCGGGCGGTTATCTTATGGTACTGTCCTTCGCAGGGTTTGGCGACTGGCACGATTTTGTTCAGGGCATCTCACAGCCTTTTTACTGGCAAATAGGCTTTACCCTCCTTGGTGTCATCATCTCACTGTTAGGTCTCTACATTGGCGTACGCACGCTGAATCCTTTTCTTGGCATCGACAAGGATCAGCGGTTGAGGCGTGCTCGGCAACTGATCCTCATTTCTTATCTCGCAGGTAGCATAATCGATACCTTGGCTGCTGTGCTCAATCCCACCGACCCGATGCTCATCCTGATATCTGCCGCAGCTGCTTCTTTCGGCGGAACTGCCTTTCTCCTATTCATCTGGAGATTAGTGGTCAATGCGCGAGCAAGCACAGCGGAAGTGCCGCTGACGCCAACTCGCAACTGGGTGTGGATCGGCTTGGGTTGTGCGGCGTTGCTGGTCTACTTTGTAGCACTTGGACCAGGCTTGCCCCGCTAAGATCCATGTATGTTACAAGAGAGACGAGCCTGACAGTAATTGTCAGACTCGTCTCTCTTTGTACGAGAACTGTTTAGAACGCGGGACTTGTCACGCCCGGATCTGGCGTGCCAACCTCCAACGCCTTCGCGACAATTTCGGCGATATCCTCGATCTGCATCTTGTCCTCGGCCTCAAGACCCTTGATGCCGTCGTCGAACATGGTGATACAGAACGGGCAGGCCGCCGCTAACACCTCGGCCCCGGTGTCCAGCGCCTCTTGCATACGCGTTTGGTTGACGCGTTTGCCGATCTTCTCCTCCATCCAGGCGCGACCACCACCGCCGCCACAACAGAAGCTCTTGTTGCGATTGCGCTGCATCTCCGTGACGCCAGTGCTGTTCAGAACAGTCAGCACGCGGCGCGGCTCGTCGTAGACATCGTTGTAACGCCCGATGTAGCAGGGATCGTGATAGGTCAGTTTGCGCTGATCGAAGTCCTCCGGCAGCGAGATTTTCTCGTCGGCCAGCAGCTTGTCGATGAAGACCGTGTGGTGCACGACCTCGTAGTCGCCGCCAAGCTGCGGGTACTCGTTGCCGATGGTGTTGAAGCAGTGCGGGCAGGCCGTGATGATCGTGCGATGTTTGATCGCCGTCCCATTCGTGTGCCCGTTATGCGTCTCTTTGCCTCGGTTGAAGCCATAGCCGTCCAGCGTCTCGATATTTTGCTGCGCCTGCATCTGCCACAGATACTCGTTGCCGATGCGGCGTGCGGGATCGCCTGTGCAGGACTCTTCTGGTCCCAAGATGGCGAAGTTGACGTTGGCCTTCTTGAGAATCTTCGCCACAGAGGTCGCGACTTTTTTGTTGCGCTGGTCAAACGAACCCATGCAGCCAACCCAGTAGAGCACGTCGGCGTCAGGATTCTCACTCATTAGCGGTACATCTAGGCCAGCGGCCCACTCGGCGCGTGTGTCGTTACTGATCTCCCAAGGGTTGCCGTTGCGCTCGATATTGTTGAAGAGCGAGGTGACTTCTGTTGGGAACTCGCTCTTTTCCATCACCAAGTGACGGCGCATATCGATAATTTTTGGCACATGCTCGATAGAGACCGGGCAGATTTCCATGCACGCACTACACGTTGTGCAGGACCAGAGTGCCTCGACGGAGATAGCTCCACCTACTAGTGCTTCCGGTTCTGCACCCTTGCGCACCATTTCACCTGCACGTGTACCCAGTGGGGCCATTTTGACCCAAAGGCTATCTTTGCCCAGGATCTCCGCGCTATTTGCGAAGACTGCCTCTTTGACGCCCAGGATAATCTCCTTGGGCAGCAGTGGCTTGCCGGTAGCAGTTGCCGGGCAGACCGTGTTACAGCGTCCACACTCAGTGCAGGCGTAGCCGTCCAGCAGTTGTTTCCAAGTGAACTGTTCCGCTTTGGAGACGCCATAATCTTCGCGTTCCTCGATATTCTCTATCAAGGGTAACGCGCCAAGTGGCTTGTAGTTGCGGAAGAAGACGTTGAACGGCGTGGCTAGCAGATGCAGGTGCTTGGAGCGTGGCAGGTAGACCAGGAAGAAGAGCACCACGCTGATATGCAGCCACCAGGAAATGCGGAAGAGCACCACGTTGGCTGTCTCGCCGAGACCGCTCGCCCACGGACCCATCCATTGACCAAACAGCGACCATTCGGCTCCGTTGGTGGCTGCGAAGGCAAAGGTCTCGACCATAGCCAGCGTGACTAACACGGCTAGGATCAAGAGCAGGATGATGAAGCCGTCCCAAGAACCATGACGGAAGCTAGTAAGCTGTTTAGGGTGGAAGAACGCACGTCGGATGGCGAAAAAGAGCAGAGCGAATGCTACAAAGATCACGAATATGTCGAGTGTTGCTACAAAGCCAGGATTTCCGCCGATAAAGGGAATCGAAAAACCAAAGGCTCGTATCATTAGGTCGAATAGTCCAACCTGAATGATGATAAAGCCCCAAAAGGTGAAAAAGTGTGCAATACCAGGAAGTGGATCACGTAGGACACCACTCTGGCCTAGCACAACCTTGAAGAATTCGCCAATGCGGTCATCCAGGCGGTCAGTGCGGTTCTCAGGGCGCCCTTTTGCGAGCAGCATCACCAGTTCGCCTGCGCGTACGGTAAAGAGACCGATGCCCGCAACGAACAGGAGCACAAAGAGTACCGTCCCGATCCAGTTCCCGGTTGGTGAAAGGGGAGTCATAAGATAAAACCTCCTCTAGTCACCTCTGTATAGCTGGAATGCAGTCAGTACAGAGGTGTGTTGAATAAATCCGGGAGTACTTACTGCGCTTTGCGCCTCTTCACTTCTGCGGTCAACTGCGGCAAAATGGTCAGGGCATCGCCTACCACACCGAAGTCAGCCGAAGAGAAGATGGGCGCGTGTTCGTCCTTGTTGATGGCTACAATATACTTGGAGCCTTTCATACCTGCCAGATGCTGAATTGCGCCGCTAATACCGCAGGCGACGTAGAGCGTCGGCTTGACCGTCTTGCCGGTCTGGCCGATCTGGTAGCTATAGGGCAACCAGCCAGCGTCCACGATGGCGCGAGTCGCGCCGGGTGCGCCTCCCAAGGCAGTTGCCAGCTCTTCAACCAGTCTATAGTTTTCCGGTTTGACTAGGCCGCGTCCGCCACTAACGATCACGCGAGCATCTTCCAGGGCTGGACCGGTGCTCTCTTCTTCGATGCGCTCCAGAACCTTGATGCACTGTGAGGCGCTGTTGAGCGCAATGTTGAGCGTCTCGATCTGGGCAGTGTTGCCCGTGACCTTCTCAATGCTAAAGGCCTTGGGACGAGCCAGTACCACGCCCGTGCCGCCATGTGGATGGGTCGCCGTGACGACAGTTTCGCCGCCCCAGGGCACCGTGACTTGCAGTTCATCGTCTACGTATTGCAGATCGGTGGCATCGGTAATCAGGCCCAGGTTGTGGCGCACATTCAGACGAGCTGCGATATCGCGGGCATCGTATGTGGTTGGGAAGAGCAGCAGGTCAGGCTTGTGCGTTTTGATCAACTCGCTGATTGTATCCGTTGCGGGCAGGGTCAAATACGTGTCATAGGCCGGGTCTACGTGGATATAGACCTTAGCCGCGCCGTATTCGCTCAGCATGGGGGCCACTTGAGCAGCCTGTGCGCCGAAAATAATTGCCTCAGCGCGACCCAGTTTTGCTGCTTTGCTCAACACCTCCAGAGAGGAGCGGGCTGGCTGGCCGTTTTCGATCTCGATCAGCGTCCAGATAGTCTTTGCCATGTTTTGTCTCCTCCTGGAAAACTAGAGTAATGCGTAACGCTGTAAGAAATCAGCTATCTTCGTGGCGGCGTCGCCGTCATCTTTGATGATCTGACCAGCCGCGCGCGCCTCGGCCTTGCCAATCACTAGTACTCGTTCGCGTGCGCCAGCCTCGCCGACCAGTGAAGCATCGAGACCCAGATCTGCTAGGTTCATTTGGATAAAGGGCTTTTTCTTTGCGCCCATGATGCCCTTCATGGTTGGGTAAATCGCCTCAAACGAGCCACTGGCGATAGTTACCACGGCGGGCAGGGTGGTTTCAACAACCTGATAGCCAGCTCCGGTGACGCGGTGAATCGTGACTTTGTTACCCTCAACCTTGATCTCGCGAGTGAAGGTCAGTTGTGGAATGCCTAAGAATTCGGCGATGCCGCCAGGCACCATGCCGGTATAGCCATCGGTGCTCTCGGTTGAGCAGAAGATCAGTTCCGCGCCCTCTTTTTTGAGGACAGCAGCGAGCACGCGTGCCGTACCGATAGTATCAGAGCCGCCCAGCGCGGGATCAGTCACCAGAATGGCGCGGTCCACGCCCATTGCCAGGGCACGCCGCATCGCCTCTTGAGAGCTAGCTGGACCCATGCAGACCGCCGTCAATTCGCTATTGCCCACGGTATCGCGCACTTTGAGCGCGGCAGAAATCGTGGTTTCGTCTCCTGGGTCAAGCACGAGCGAGACACCGCTGCGCACGAGTCGTTTGGTTGTTGGGTCGAGCTTGCTAACCACCGTGTTAGGGTCGGGAATCTGTTTGACACAGACATACATCTTCATCGTTTTATTGCCTCATCTTTGTATATGCAAAACGCCAGAGTAGAGCTTGCCTACTGAGTTTAGGGCAATCTTATTGTACCTGTCACGGAAAGCGAGTGTCAACGTTGCTGGCTAACGCCCTTTGTGCTTTATCTTGCCCGCTAACAGTGTCGTTTCAAATGCTAAAATTACCTCCTGAGCCGTCACCACGCGCTGTGTTAGCTCGTCCAGCCCGACTGCGCGTTTGGGTAGCTCTTGGCGCAACAATGTTTGCTCCTCTGGCGTGTGTCCTAGTAGGTGGGCTAGCGTCTCGCTCTCCCAATGTAGCAGGACACCCGCTTGCAACAGGCTACCATGACGGCGGCGAATCATGTCCAGGCCGACCACCTTGCGTTCTCCTACGACCACTTCATATGAAGAGTTCGACGCGTAACAGGCACGGCGCAGCACAGATTCGCGGGCATGTGTCGCTTCCTGTTTAGCCAGAGCGCGTTGTGCGTGGGCCTCGGCTGGTGGTACCACGCGTGTTTCCATGCCCAATAGGCGTAGCGTCTGCACCCATGTTTCGCCAAACCAACGATATGACTCAACTAGGTCTGCGAGCACTAGGGGATGCTCCGCCGGTAGTACAACATCCAGGGCGAGCAAATGCGGCCCGACCAGCACAGCCGTACCCCCTGCGCGTCGATGGTAGACCGGTAGGTGTGCTTCGGCCAGGGTTTGAGGATTGAGGATGGTTTCTTTTTGTGAAAAGCCCAGAACTAACCCTGCTGGTTGGGCCTGGGACCAGTACAGCACCGGAGTTGCCCCCGGTGCTGTCTCGGCTAAAAGGTGCTCACTGCGCTCGATATGCGTCTGTTGATCAGCGCTTGTGAGCGGAATAATCTGCCAGTCTTGCTCAAAAGAGCGCCGATTCTGCAAGGTCTTTCTCCGCTGGTTTACGCCACACCCACCCGGCAATTGCGACGATTATACTCAGCATAGCACAGATGAGTAGGGCAATGGAAGCGCCATAGAGACTGGAGAGCCAGCCAACCAGCAGATTGCCTAAGGGTATACTTCCCGCGAAGAAGAGCAGATAGACGCTCATTACGCGGCCACGCAGATGGTCCGGCGCGACGGTCTGTAGCGTCGTATTAGCTACGGTGGTAAAGGCGATCTGCGCAGCGCCTACAGTTGCAATCAACACCAACGACAAGGGATAGCTGGGTGAGATGGCAAAGATCGCCAGTAGTCCACAGAAGACCAGCGTGGCGATTAACATCCGGCGGATATTTGGTCCAACGTTGCCCCAGGCTAGCCAAAGCGCTGAGATCAGCGAGCCAAGACCGAAGGCAGACGAGAGAAAACCAAAGCCCACTGGTCCAGCGTGTAGCACATCCGTAGCGAATAAAGGGAGTACGACGTTGAAATTAATGCCAAACAGCGAGATCAATCCGACGACGAGAATCACGAGCCGAATCGATGGTGTGCGCCGAACATAGTTTAATCCTTCACGCAGACTTTGCCAGGTCTTTTGTTGTTCACCCGGCTTGGTATGCTTGACGGCTTGGGCACGCAGTTGGTGTATATCGATCATCGCCAGACCGATGAGCACAGCGATAAAGCTGAGTCCATTGAGCAAGAAGAGCGCAGTCACACCACTGATGGCGATGATTAGTCCACCGATGCCAGGGCCAACGATACGCGCCAAATTCAGGAGTGAGGAGTTCAGAGCCACAGCATTGGGCAGATCCTCACGTCCCACCATCTCCACTACAAACGCTTGGCGTGTGGGCATATCCAGGCAATTCGTCATGCCTAACATCATCGCCAGTACATAGATCTCCCAGAGTTGGACCGTGCCAGTTGCGAGCAGTCCCCAGAGAATAAACGCCTGGCACATTGCTGCCGACTGTGTGAAGAGGAGCACGCGCCTTTTGGGCCAGCGATCCGCAAATACGCCCCCGAAGATTGAGAAGAGTAATACCGGTAAAAATTGCAGCGCTCCTACTAAGCCAAGCTGCCAGGCGCTATGGGTGATTGTTAGTACCAGCCACGCTTGACCAATCGACTGCATCCAGGTACCGGTCATCGAGATCATTTGCCCAAACCAGAACAGCCGATAATTACGATGGCGTAGCGCTATAAATGCACGCAGCAGGCCTCTCGCCTGCTGTGGTTCTGCTACTCCTACTGCTAATGCCGCCACGGGAGACGCCTGTTCCTCCTGTAGCATGGTTTCAGGAACGATCTGCTCCTGAGGTCGAGAAAAGAGAATTTTCATGAAGACCGTCCAATTCATTTTTGGTTTTCACTACGTGTTTTCGTTTACATGTATCAATTGTTGCAAGTCCTGGCGTTTGTGCTCATGCTTCTCTAGGCTTAGCCGCAGGGATGCACGCATCTGTTCCAGACCTACGATTTTTTGTTCAATAAGTTCTAATTGCTGAAGTATAATCTCATCTATGCGCTCTAACTGAGAGATTTTTGCTGCTGCCTCCGTTTCTTGTCGATATGCCACCCTGATCTGGTCCCGTTCCTCTTCCGCCTGCAAAATCTCGCGAATATCAGCAAGAGAAAAGCCCAACAGATCACGCAAATTTTTAATGCGTTCCAATCGCTGCACATCGTCCTGACTATAGCGGCGATAATTGCCTTCTGTGCGTCCAGTGGGGGGAAGCAGCCCAACCTCTTCATAGTAACGCAGCGTGCGTTTGGTCAGGCTGGTCTGCGCCGCCACCTGCTCGATAGAAAACGAAGGCGTGCAAGCTTCTGTGGGCGTTGCACCATCTTCAGGAACCATGATTATTTCTCCGTGGATAAAAACGTTATGGATGATATATGTAAGTATATCATAACTTTGACGTTAACGTCAAGGTTATGGTCGCAGAATCGAGGGTAGAAAAGACTGCTTGGTGCCAAAGAAGAATTAGAAGTGGTTTTCGCTCAAGGGATGAGCAATCAAACGAGTGAAGCGCTTATCAAAATCGCGCTGGCTATCAAAAAGGCTCTCAGCCATGTGGAAGCTCATTTCATTTTTCCACATGGCTGAGAGTGCTGATAGGGAGATGAAGTTTTTGATAGTACTGGGAAACGTATCAAAAAGAAAATCTTCATCTGTCGAGTTCTGGCATATATGAGCATGTTTAAACGATTCTATTACAAAAACGCACTCAGAGGTACAAGCTCACATGGTCTTATTTAGTTGTTTTTTTGAGAAGTTGCTGATCCCCGGAAGTCTTTTTTACAGGAGCAGCTACTTTTGCAGGAACAGCTTTTTTCATAGGAGTGGGTGCTTTTGCGGCTTTTGCAAGCAGCGATCCGGCGCTAAAGCTGACCCGTTTCCCAGCAGGGATATGGATAGGTGTTCCACCACGGATGGATTTGATCGTTCGTGCTGAGACTGCTCTCAACCGCCAGGAGCCGAAGCCGATGAGACGCACCTGACGCCCTTTTGCGACTTGTTCCTGTATAGTTTCCATTAAGGCGTCAAGCATGGCATCCGCCTCTTTCACTTCCACATGAGCTTTGGCTGCGACGAGATGGCTGAGTTCGTCTTTTCCCACGATTTTGGGAGTCTTAGAATTTGGTGTTGGCATAGCTATATCGCTCCTTTCAAGGTGCGTAGAGGAGAGAGGCGTCGTGTACCTAGCTATCACGCTTTCTGCTTGCTTATGCAACAGAGAACGAAGCGACTCACACTGGACCATTCCCTCTTCTCTTTTTTCGGTAAGAAGTATCTCACCTTTATGTATACGGGCGCGGCTCTTCTGCGGATGCAAGAACACGAAAAATGTGAGGGGATATTGTCAACATATTCGTAGAAAATGAGAGATACTGGTGAGTTATAAAGAGAAAAGACGGGGAAACTTTTCCCTCACCATTCGATTATTCCTCTTTTTTACGCTCAAACGTGTTCGATAGCTGCGGGAAACTACCATGCGGATAATTGAGGATCGATTCTGACCGCTATCCCTGCTATACTACAAAACAGAGAATATTACTGATCTCAAAATGAAAAATATGTCGAGTTAGAGGAGACTAATGTAGCATGACAAACCTGGACATTGCGTACCAGCGGCTTCATAACCAAAACATTGCGTCAAGCCTCTTTGAGAAGCCAGGCGATATAGTGCAGTGGCTAGGTGCGGTCCAGGCGCAGGATTATGCGGCTGCCAAGTGGGCGCTTGGTCTGCGTTTACAAGGCGTGACTTCCGATGATATCGAGCAAGCATTCACTGATGGAGCTATTTTGCGCACGCATCTGATGCGGCCAACGTGGCATTTTGTCTCACCTACCGATATTCGCTGGCTCCTGGCACTCACTGCTCCCCGCGTCAATGCCGCGACTGCCTATTATTACCGCAAATTTGAATTAGACGAGACTATCTTTCAGTGTAGTAATGCTGTGTTCGTAAAAGGATTGCAAGGTGGTAAACAGCTTATTCGTCCAGAACTTGTGTCTGTGCTTCAGCACGCTGGTATTGCTACGGATGATTTGCGCCTCACCCATATCCTGTTCCATGCTGAACTGGATGGGGTTATCTGTAGTGGTGCGAGGCGAGGCAAGCAGTTCACGTATGCTTTGCTGGATGAGCGCGTACCACAAGCCAGGCTGTTAGATCGTGACGAAGCCCTGGCTGAACTGGCACGGCGCTATTTTACGAGCCACGGTCCTGCGACCCTCCCAGATTTTGTGTGGTGGTCAGGGCTGACAGTAACTGATGCAAGATCTGGCCTTGCAATGGTCAAGTCCCAACTTATGCACGAGATAATAGATGAGCAGACCTATTGGTTCGCGCCGTCTCCATCACCCGCCAAAGATCTCTCTCAGACTGTCTACTTGCTCCCAAATTACGATGAATACATGGTTGGTTATACAGACCGCAGTGCTGTGTTTGATG
>JBDTBU010000375.1:0-22971 GCA_039923935.1 Ktedonobacteraceae bacterium
AAGAAGAAGCGCAACCAGCAGAGCGCTGAATACACCACCTCTGCCTTGAAGTGGGATGGCAAGCACCTTCTCCTTGCGAAAATGGCAGAACCATTGCACATTGTGTGGTCGCGTCCCTTGCCCAAAGACAGCAAACCGAGCACGGTGACTGTTTCCAAAGACGCGGCTGATCGCTACTTTGTCTCCATCCTGGTTGAGCAGGATATCCAACACTTGAAGCCAATTGAGCAGACCGTTGGGGCTGATCTTGGCTTGAAAGATTTCGTGATCCTCTCCACTGGTGAGAAAGTAGGCAATCCCCACTTCTTCACCAAGGATGAGAAGAAACTGGCAAAGGCTCAACGTCGGCACTCCAAGAAGAAAAAAGGCTCCAAGAACCGCGCGAAAGTCGCTCAGAAAGTGGCTCGTATCCATGCCAGCATAGCTGATCGACGCCGTGACTTCCTGCATAAGCTCTCCACCCGCCTGATCCGTGAAAACCAAACGATCTGTGTCGAGAGTCTGGCAGTCAAGAACATGGTCAAGAATCACTCCCTTGCGAAAGCTCTCTCTGACGTTGGCTGGTCGGAGTTTGTGTCCCAACTGGAATACAAGGCGAAATGGTATGGACGGAACGTGGTCAAGATTGACCTCTGGTATCCGTCCTCCAAACGCTGCTCTGCCTGTGGGCATATTCTCGACTCCCTTTCTCTGGATGTTCGACAGTGGACCTGTCCTGAGTGCGGCGTTGTCCATGACCGCGATATCAACGCTGCACAGAATGTGCATGCCGCCGGGCTGGCGGTATTTGAAGGCTCTGGAGAGGCTGTTAGACCAGGGAGGGCGAAAGCTCAAACTGGCAAGCCTCAGCGAAAGAGCAAACCCCACTCGTGAGGGTGGGAATCCCCTGCCCTTCTAGGCATGGGGAGGATGTCAACTCTCTCGCGTGGCTTGCCGAGCAGGTTTGTCCATTGCTGAGATTGTCTCGTTCAATATCATCTATTAGGGGGAGCATATTGGTTCTAGTTTGGTGATGTCCCTCTGTTTAGGAAGGATCAGATTGATGAGTTCTATAAATCCTGTAGTGCAGGTTGTCCAGCAGGTGTTGCTTGGTGCGGCAGTTAAACAAAATCATGCCCTGGAACACGCCACGATTGTCCTGCTCAGTCGTCAATTCCCTGATGTGCGTCTGGCGGGGATCTCTTTTGCGGCAGGCTTTTTCGTTTTTGGCGACCTGCCAACGGAGGCGCTTTTGCCCGCTGCCGAGGATGCGCTGCACCTTTTGCGCACAAGTTCGCCTGAACTAGCTATTCACGAACGTTGCGGTACAAATCTGGCTGTGACAGGTATTTTAACTGGTGTAGCTGCGATGGGTGTATCGAAAATGCGCCGTCCCTATAATACGCTGAACAACGTGATCCTGGCCTCAACGGCGGCCCTGATCCTGGCGCGTCCTCTGGGCATGACTGTGCAACGCTATGTCACGACCCAGACGCCCAATCCCTCGATGACGATCAGCAGTGTGAAACCACGCAACTTTTTCGGCTCTCCAGCGCACTTTGTGAGTACCGATAATCCAGAGGCCGCGAACCTGTTTTCATAAAAGAGAGAATAGCATGGAACACAATCATTTGCTCGTCGAAACAGCTTGGCTGGCTGAACACCTGCATGATCCCAATGTGCGCGTGGTAGATATGCGCGGTTATGTGCGTGCAGTGCAGCGCGATGGCGTGCAGGAAGCGTTGTATGTAGGTGCGCCCGAAGAGTACGAGCAGGAGCATATTCCAGGCGCGGTGTACCTCGATTGGACGCGTGATATCGTTGATATGGATGATCCCGTTGACGCCCAAATCGCGCCTCCTGATGTCTTCAAGCGTGCTATGGAGCGGGTGGGCATTGGCGATCACCATTTGGTTGTGGCCTACGATACACACCCAGCCTCGCAGTTCGCCACGCGCCTGTGGTGGGCGTTGACCTACTATGGTCATGCCAATGTTACGGTGCTCAACGGCGGTCTGCCCAAATGGAAGCGCGAGCAGCGCCCGTTAAGCGCAGAAATTCCGTCGTATCCGCCTGCAACTTTTACACCGCGTGTACAGCCAGTCATGCGTGCTACCGCTCAGGATGTGCTGACCTCGCTCAAGCTGCCGGGCACCTTGCTTATCGATGCTCGCGAGCCAGCCCAGTACACCGGCACAGTTGCTCGCGGTCATGGACGTCCCGGCCACATTCCAGGGGCACTCAACGTTCCCCGCGAGGAGCTGATTGCTTCCGACGGTACCTTCCGAGGCATTGAAGAGTTACGCCAGATCTTTACCAAAGCGCGTGTACAGCCTGATGAACGTGTCATCGCTTACTGCAATGGTGGAGTCGCTGCAACCACCGTGCTCTTTAGTCTGGCTATGCTTGGTTATCCCACCCTGACCAACTACGACGGCTCCTGGAACGAATGGGGCAGCCGCGCCGATTTGCCTACAGAAGTGGTTAAGCAATGACAGAGTAGTAGGGGATGGAGATGGAGACTGCCTGTCTCATTCCCCGAATGCGGCGATCTCTATTCCTACATACAGAGGGCGATGAGAAACGGGATATTGTTTTTTTATGAATGAAGACCCTCAAAACGAACTGCTTGATATAAATGAGATCATGCAGGCATTTGGCGTGGACGCATGGACCAACCTGGGGCCGTTGGAAGATCCTCAGCCTGAACTGCTTCAGGTGCTTGTAGAGATCGAAGGGCAACGTTATATCCTCAAAGAGCGAACTGAGAACTTGGCTGAACAGGAGAGTGAGCATCATTACGCTTTCCAGCGTTATCTGGCGAGCCAGGGTCTTCCTGTCGCCTCACTCTGGCAAACGCCCCAGGGCGAGCCATTTGTGACGCTGGGTGAAGAAACCTTTGAGTTGCAAGCATGGGTTGAAGGCGAACTGTTTGATTCGCGTTCAACCCACGAACGCGCTTGGATCGCCGCTGCTGGTGAGTTGCTTGGACGCATCCACCAGGTTTCGCGGCACTACACTGGCCCCCAACATCGCTGGCCCTCAGAAGTGCAGGCGGGTGGACTGACACAGGGCTGGCTCAACTTTGCACGCGCTAGGGCTGAGCAGTGCGAAGTCTACGCTCTCGGTGCCGCACTGTCCAATCTTGTCGATGCTTGGGAAGCCGCGCTGCCAGCAGCCATGATGGCTATTGGTACCGGACGCGATCTGCCCGAATTTCATATCCACGGCGACTATTCTGCTCTCAATCTGCGTTTCACCCCAAATGGTATTAGCGCGGTACTTGGCCTGGAGGCTTCGCGTTGGGAGAAACGTCTGCTCGAAGTGGCATATGCCGTTTTCTATTTCGCTGGACTGGCCTGGCACGCCGACAGTGGCCTCACGCTTCCTCTCGTGCGGCGTGGCCTTGAACCCGAACGTGCCGGCCTTTTCCTAAAAAGCTACAGCGCGATCTACCCACCCGTACCCGGCGAAGCCGCGCTGCTCGTTGATGCGCTGACCCTTGTTGCACCGATCATCACTGCTAATGGTCCTCTGGAAGATATCTTCTACGCCATCGACAATGCCTCGGACGCGCCCATTGAAGACGCCCTGGAACGGCTCGCTTGGGCCACCGCGTTGCCTAGTTGGTTGGTGAAGGTGCGGCGTTCTTTTGCGGAAATGTGGTAGAACTTTGTTGCCATAGGTACGGTACTTAGCAAGAGAGCAAATAGTCCTACTGACGATCAAAAAAGAGACTATGAATCGTTCTTCTTTCTGAAAGGATGGATTCTATTATGTATAAAGAGAAAAAACACATGTGGCAGATTGGTCCAGGTGTGTATTCTTTACTGCTTATTTTGTTGCTTATCACTGTTTCGTGTGCTACCGCCTCCTCGGCTAAGCAGCAGCCCACTCTCCAACATAGTGATGGCAATAGTGTCTCCAACGGGACTACAACGCCCACAATAGGTGCAAACACGCCCGGTGCAACGAGTGGAATCACGCCAACAACGAACAGCACACCATCGGCCTCAGATACAGGTTTGCACCATTATGAGTATGTGTTTCCCGATGGCGCAATGTATGTGTACGATATGGATCACGGCCATGCCCTTGTGAAACAGAAAAGCTTACCAACGGGAGCAGGTGTGCGAGGTGTAGTAGGCGACGCAGCCACTCATCGTGTCTACATTAGCTTCGGTAGCGATGGCAATAGTGGCGGGCAAATGCTGGCTTATGATGTAGTGACGGATCAGGTGCTCTGGACCCGTTCGTACGATTTTGGCATTGATAGCATGTCCTTGACGCCTGACGGGAAATTCATCTATATGCCTGCTGGCGAACTCGCAGGCAGTTCGTACTGGTATGTGCTCAACGCTGCTGATGGGAGTCCAACTGGTGCGCGGATCAATGGCGGTTCCGGTCCACACAATACTGTCGTGAGCTTGAATGGTGCACATGTCTATATGGGTGCACGCAATTTTGCCAATACACCAACCTATTTGACTGTCGCGGATACCGCCAACAATGGAAATGTGCGTAATATCGGTCCTTTTAAAGAGGGCATTCGGCCCTTTGTCATTAACCGCAATGAAACACTGGCATATGTGACCACAACAGGCTTATTAGGTTTTCAGGTGGCGGATATTCAGCATGGTAATATTCTGTACACTGTGGATTTAACGCAACTGGGCTTCCCAAACACACCAACGGGACCGTCTGCGCCAAGCCACGGCATCGCGTTATCCCCCGATGAGACACGCGTGGCGGTGATTGATTGGCCGAACGATACTGTACACATTTTTGATGTAACAGGTGTGCCAGCATCAGCGCCGCGCAAAATCGCAGATATTCAGTTTTCAAGATCGATGCATCACAACGAATCCTCTTGCGCGTACGATTGCGCGGCTGATGGTTGGCTGGAATATAGTCGCGATGGCAGGTTTCTCTACGCCGGTGATGTTGGCGATGTGATCGATACGGCAACGAATCGCGTGCTTACCAATCTCGCACCGCTGTATAACACACGCAAAATGCTCGAAATCGATTTTCAAAACGGCGTATCAAGCTATATACCCATCAACAGAACCAGCGTTGGCTACGGTGCCAATGGGGTAGGCAATACTTCTCCGGTATCGGTGCCTGCTCTCTTTGCTCTGGTGCCGCCAGTATGTCAGGAGACGCGTACGAGAAGAAAGGCTAATACACTTGTGGTAACTCACAGTATAAACTGACCATGCTCAAATGTAGGGCACGAACGGTTTATGCTGTGAGTTATCACAAGGCTGACTCACAAGCATGAGAACTGCCTCCGACTTTAGCCGAGCAGTTACATATTTACAAACGCTTTACTCACATCCAGATTAGCGGGTATTTGCTGCTGGCTCACGAGAAATTGCGCCATCGCTTGCCACGTTGTGCTATCGTTGTTGCCAAACAGGTGCTGACCATTACCCGTCCAGATCGGAATAGTTGCCTGCAATTCATCTGTAGCTTTGCTGGTGTCCATACCGGGAATATAGCTTTTACTGATATTTACAGCTATAGCTGGATTGGCGATGGTATCTTGTAAACCTTGCAACGTTGCTTGTACAAAGGGCCGCACGACGTTCATTTTCTGATCGCGCAAGGTACTCTCTGTTGTGATAATACCGTTGGAGACCAGCGGTTGATAATTGGAGACATCAAAGGTACGCACAGCCATACCCAGGCGGCGCAGTTGCAGCGGCTCGTTGTTCGTATATCCAACGACCGCATCGACGCGCCCTTGTTTCAACGCATCAACCTGCGTGAAACCAATCGACTGCACGTTGACATCACTCGTCTTTAGACCAGCCTGGTGCAGCAGCGCCAGCAGTCCGATATGCGTTGAGCCAAAGGGGCCAGGCTCGCCGATAGAGTGTCCCTTGAGGTCGGCCAAGGTCTTAATCGGCGAATTGGCTGGCACAATGATGCTCACTGGGTAACGCTGGTAGAGCGTGGAGACATCTACGACGGGCAGGTTTTTGCTACGAGCTACTAAGGTTTCGTCGCCAGTTGCGAAGACAAAGGTATCCTTGCCAGACATCATCTCGCCAAACAAGTCGGTCACGATCCCGTGGTTCAGGGTGACATTCAGGCCAGCCGCTTTATAATAGCCCTTGCTTAACGCTACATAAAACGGAGCAAACTGGATATCCGGGATATAGCCGAGACCAATGCTCACATTGACAAGGGGAGCCAGGTTGCTCACTTTTGTCTGGTTTATAGATGGAGGTGTAGAATTGCCACAGGCCGCTAGCAACATACTCAATAGCACAGCGAGAGAAATAATAGCTAGGGAAAAAGGTATACGTTGACGTTTCTGCATCTGTTTTTTTACTCCGTTCAGATTCAGTCGAAGAAAAGCGTAAATGAGGCGGGATCACATGGAAATAAACTCGGACAGCCTTGTCAGGCTCCAAGCAATCCCATAGAAAAGCGTGGCCATACCCGCCAAAATGACCACTGTTGCAAACATTAGCGGCATATCGTACTGGCTCTTTGCGATCATCACTAACGAACCGAGTCCTAGGTCGCCACCTGCCACGAATTCGCCGACCAGTGCTCCGACAATTGACAGGGTTAGCCCGGTGCGTATAGCAGCCATAATCGCAGGCAGAGCCAGGGGAAACTCGATCCGCACCAGCATCGGCCAGAAAGAGGCACCTTCCACACGCGCAGCCTCGCGCAGTGAACCGTCGATGGTTGAGAAACCCAGCGCTGTCGTAATGACCATAGGGAAGAGTACAACCAGCATACACAGCACAAAGAAAGGCGTCATCCCTCTCAGCCAGATGAACAGGAATGGCGCAATTACGAGAGCTGGAATGGCTTGGCTCGCTGCCAGATAGGGATTCACAGTGACCGCGCAGAGCCGCCATTTGGCGATGCCATACCCCAGAGGCAGAGCAACCAGCACAGCTAGCAAGAAGCCACCCAGGCTCTCCTGGACCGTGACCCAGGCCATTTTCATAAAGAGACCTGTCGTCAGGCCATCCCACAACGAACTCCAGACATCAGCTGGTGAGGGCACCTCGTAGCTCGGAACCAGCCCTCTAGCCGTGCTGTAGTACCAACTTCCCAGGAGTACCGCGCCGAGCAGCAGAGGCGGTAATATGGTCAGGAGACGTGCGACTTTTTTAGATGACGCGCGTGCACGTGTGCGAGGCGTAGAGCGTGCAGAATCAACTAGCACTGCTTGTGCGGCAGCCTTGCGCTCTTTCTCGCGAAGCATTGTTACGCTCATTGGACATCCCTCAGTCAAAACTTGCATGATGTTTCAGAACATGCTGAACCACCATATATCGTTGACTTTTCGGGAGGCTTGTGAGGGAGATACACTGATATCGATACGAACGCTATGTTTGTACACAACGCAGCACGTTCGTACTCAGACATATGAATGCCAGGACGACGCGCTCTATATCGCTACTAAACCTTCTCCCATCCGGACTCTAACCGTCGGCTTCGGCTTCACACCGAATCTGTCGCCAAGCATACGGGGAACGTACACCAGGAACTCGCGGGCTCGGCGCATCTACCCATAGACACACCATACCGCCGGTCGGGAATTACACCCTGCCCCGAAGGTCTTCTGATAATAGTATGGCATATCTTTTTTAGCATTGCAAGTGGTATTTTACGCATGGTGATGGTTTAGCTAAACACATGTACAGAATATATGTGTTTAGCTAAACCATCACCATGTATTTAGGTAGGAGAGATTAGCGATTCTCTGAGAGATGAAACTCCTCGACAGCGGCTACACCGTATTTTTGGCCAGTCTCAGCGTGACGTTCGCGCACGCGTTTCGCCACTTCGTCGGCATGGCCGATAAACTGACTGGCGTGGGCCATTAGCGCCTCGATCTTGATCTCAAGCGTCTCTGAGATATCCACCCAGTGGTTCACCAGGGGCGAGCCGACCACGTAGAGTTCCTTGACTTTGTGTGGCATCAGACCCTCGGCCATCAGTTCTGGGAAGTCCCAAGGGTTCTGTGAGGCCGGATAAAGGGCTGAGATGACTCCTTCGCCACAGGCTCGGTGATCTGGATGATACCGTCCAATATACATCTGTGGCGTCCAAGTACGCTCCGGCGATTGGCAAACCACACGATACGGTTTATAGGTGCGCAACAGGCGCACGATATCGCGCCGGAAATCCAGCGTAGGCTGCAACTCTCCGTCGCGATAATCCAGGAAAATAACATCCTTCAGGCCCAGGACTTTGCCTGCGGCCCGTTGTTCCGCCTTACGCGTCTTGCTAACCTCGCGGCGTGCTTCCAGGCTAACATCGGTTGCATCGTCGGAGCCGCCGCTACCTGCGTCTGTACTAATGACATAATAGACTGACCAACCTTCGCGCACCCAACATGCTACTGTCCCAGCGGTGCTGAACTCTGCGTCGTCGGGATGGGCCATAATCACCATGGCGACCTTGTCTTGAATGTCTTCGCTCACGTTTATCCTCTTTCTCAACCAGAAGTACCAGCAGCCCGCCCATTAGCCCCAGATTCTTTAAAAATTGCGTGAGTTGTGCCCTACGCACTGTCTCGTTCTGCTCTTTCCAAAAAGCATGTCCAACGACTGTCGTTGGTGCCATGCTGCCAATCAAGAGAGCTGCTGCCAGTTTTGGCGCTATGTCCAGCGCCAACATTGCGCCCCCCACTACCATTGCCACACCATTTAATTCTACCGCAGTCTCAGGATTTGACAAGCCCGATGCTGCAACCACCCTGGTCCGTCCGCCTGGTTGCATAAACGCGTCGGCCCCACCCTTCATAAAAATGGCCGAAAGCAATTGCTGTCCCAATAATCTTAACACTTTCTGACTCTCTTTCTGCTGCTCTAGCGGTCTTTTTGGCAGACCGTTTGCGACTATCTCTCTGTTAGTATAGAGCAAACATAATTACCCAAGTTTCCAAGGTACCTTCATGGTGCCAGTGCCCTTTCCTCTCGACGGCACGCTCTCTTTCTGGTACCATGTTCCACAAGAGACATGTGGTAGGGAAGTAATTTGGAATGAGAGGATGATCTGGTTATGGAAAAACTTCAACGCCGCATCGCGATAGCGCGTGGTATGCAGCCCGCCGATCTGGTCTTGCGTAATGCCCGGCTGGTCAATGTGTGCAGTGGCGAGTGCTATCCGGCTGATGTGGCTGTGGCTGATGGGCTGATCGTGGGCGTGAGCACGCCTGGCGCGGGCTATCGTGGCCAGGAGGAGCGCGATCTGGCGGGTCGCTGGCTCGCTCCGGGGCTGCTCGACGGTCATATGCATATTGAGAGCACGATGTTGGTGCTCTCAGAATTTGCGCGTCTGGTTGTACCACGCGGGACTACTACTGTGATGCTTGATCCGCACGAATTCGCGAATGTTTTGGGTATCGCGGGAATCCGCTATGTACTCGCATCGGGACGCGGCCTGCCGCTTTCGGCCTATATCCTGCTCTCATCCTGTGTCCCGGCCTCGTCCTTTGAGAGTCCTTCGCGTGTGCTGCTAGCCGAGGATTTGTTGCCTTTGCTGACTGAAGAGCGTGTGCTGGGATTGGCAGAGATGATGAACATGCCCGGCGTTTTGCAAGGCGACGAGCAAGTTTTGGCGAAGATTATGGCTACGCGCCGCCACGGTTTGGTTGTTGACGGCCACGCGCCCGGCCTGCGTGAACTGGACCTCAATGCCTACGCTACAGCAGGTGTGATGTCGGACCATGAGTGCACGACTGTTGAGGAGGCACGTCAGCGCATTCGCCTGGGTATGTGGCTGATGATCCGCGAAGGTTCAGCCGCACGCAACTTAGATGCACTGTTGCCTCTGATCCAGGAACTACACCCGCCGCGCGCTTTCTTTGTCACCGATGATCGTGACCCCCAGGATTTGAGCACGCGTGGGCACATGGATTCGATGATACGTCGAGCTATCGAGCTTGGTCTGGACCCGGTTGAGGCGATTCGTTTGGCCTCGTACAATACTGCGCACTATTTTCACCTTTTGGATCGTGGGTCCATCACGCCCGGCTGTGTGGCCGATCTGGTCGTACTCGATGATCTGCACACGTTCCAGGTGGAGTCGGTTTACAAGGATGGCAAGCTAGTGGCGCGTAACGGGCAACTGTTGGTTGATGTACCAACTACCGATTTTCCTGGCATGATAGGCACCGTGCATTTGGGAGAGATCAGCGAGCATACACTGCGCATACCTGGACGGCCCGGACTGGTCGAAGTTGTAGGTATTGAGCCGGGCCAGATTACAACGAAGCACCTGCGCGAAGAGGCACCTCTGTGCGATGGCGAGATTGTGGCGGACCCCACACGCGATCTGCTCAAGCTGGCAGTGATCGAGCGACACCATGCTAGTGGGCGCGTGGGCCTGGGCCTAGTCAAGGGCTTTGGGTTGCGCAAGGGTGCACTAGCCTCTAGTGTGGCCCACGACGCACACAACTTGGTGATTGTTGGGGCGAGCGACGCAGATATTGTGCAGGCTGCCCGTGTGCTTGAAGAGATGGGTGGTGGCTTTGCCTGTGTGGTGGATGGCGAGGTGCGTGCCTGTGTGCCCCTACCGCTTGGCGGCCTGGTCTCGCCTCTGCCAGCCACCGAACTGGTCGCGCAACTGGTCGCGCTCGATGCTGCTGCTGCCGAGTTTGGCTGTACACTGGAGCATCCTTGCATGACCCTCAGTTTTCTCTCGCTCTCGGTAATACCCTCGCTGAAACTGACCGACCAGGGATTGGTCGATGTTGAGACGTTTACGTTACTTCCATTACAACGTATAGAAGGCAATTAGGAATGTTAGTCAATTTGCTGGAATATCACTGGGCCGAGGATCTCGATGAAGCCTTGATCCTGCTGGCACGCGCTGATATCAAGACCGTCCCCCTGGCTGGCGGTACGTATTTATTGGGTTGCGCGGACGAAGAGATTCAGGCGGTGGTCGATCTGCGCGACCTCGAACTGGCCTATATTGATGAAGAGACACGCGACGCGCAGGGGCGCAAGTTGTTGCGTCTTGGCGCGATGACCACGCTTGCGGCACTAGCGGACTCGGCTCTGTTGCGCGAAACCGCCACGGGCATTCTGGCACGCGCAGCCAAAGTTTCCGCGTCCTCGCAACTCATTCGCAATGGTGCCACGCTGGGCGGCACACTGGCAACTGGTGCGGCCTCACAGGCGGATTTATTAACCGCCTTGGCTGTACTGGATGCTGAGGTTGTGTTGCGATCTGGCTCGAAGACCCAGTTCGATCTGACAGGCGGTTCGCTGGATCGGCCTGGACTCTCGTTAGCTAGCGTGACCTTTAAGGGCAAACAGGAACGACGTGTCCCTTTTATTTCGCTGACACAGGAACGCCGTTCCAACGAACTGATCCTTGAAGTGAGCATGCTTTTGCCCGATTCCGGCTGTGGCGCGTCTTTTACGCGTGTGGGACGCACACAGACCGATGTGGCCTTGCTCAACGCTGCCGCGCTGGTGGAGGTGAAGGATGATACCTATCAACGTGTACGCTTGGCGCTGGGCGGCGTGAACATGGAGCCGGTGCGCCTGACCGCCGTTGAGCGTCAACTAGAAGGCCAGCCGGTCAACCAAGCGGGCAGCAATGCGCTGGATGTGCAACGCTTGGCGAGTATTCTCCAGGCTGGCATGACCAGCTTCGCACCGCCATCCGATTTTCGCGCGAGCAGTGGCTATCGACGCGTTGTAGGTATGAACCTCGCCTTCCGTACGCTAGAGGAGGCCACCAACGTCTCGCGCTGGCGCAATATGGTTTCGTCAGAGGGGAGATAGAGCTGATTCATGGAACTTGAGTTAAATATGAATGGGGTCATCAAAAGCCTGGATGTCGCCCCCAATGAATCCTTGTTGACTGTGCTGCGCCGCGAGGGCTATTTTAGCGTCAAGCACGGCTGCGAAAGTGGCGAGTGCGGTGCCTGCACTGTCCTGGTGGATGGGTTGCCGCGTCCCAGTTGTGTCACTCTGGCCGCGCAGGCTGGTGGCTGTGCGCTGACAACTGTTGAGAGCCTTGGCAATGCACACAAGTTGCACCCTTTGCAAGAGGCTTTTATCGATACAGGGGCTATCCAGTGTGGCTTCTGCACGCCTGGTATGCTGCTCTCTGCTTTTGCGCTGCTCAAACGCAACACCAGCCCCAACGAAGAAGAGGTACGCGAGGCTCTTTCGGGCAACCTCTGCCGTTGTACGGGCTACGTCAAACCGGTGCAGGCTGTGCTGCGTGCTGCTGCCGTGATGCGCGGCGAGAAGATCACACCACTCAGTTTGCCAGTCCTGGAAGAGCATGTTCAGTCCTGGGAGCCGGGCCGTGTCCCACAGGAGCCACACAAAGGCGGTAAGAGCGTGCCTGCTGGTGCTGCGACTATGGTTGAGGCACGTCCTGCGAACGGCCTGAGCATTGTGGGCAACGCTCAGCGTAAGGTCGATGCCGTCAAACTGGTCACTGGTAAGCCCGTGTTCACCGATGATATTGAACTGCGTGATATGCTCTATGCACATATTTTGACTAGCCCACATGCTCACGCTGTTATTCGCGAAATTGATGTGACTGAGGCTCGTGCACTCTCTGGTGTACATGCTGTACTGACCTACAAAGATGTGCTACGTGTGCCTTATACTAGTGCTGGACAGTCCTGGCCGGAGCCTGGGCCGCACGACCAGTACGCTTTGGATAACCGCGTGCGCTTCGTGGGAGATCGTGTGGCCGTTGTGGCTGCTGAGACGCCAGAACTCGTCGAGCAGGCGCTCAGGCTGATTGTGGTTGATTATGAAGTTTTGCCTTCGTTGCTTGATCCACGCCTTGCGACCAGTTCCCAGGCACCACGCCTACACCCCGAAGAGGATGCGTATGGTATTCACGATGCCGCCCATAACATCGCCGCGTATGTGCGTGCGGATCTTGGCGATGTCGAGCGCGGCTTCGGGCAGGCCGATTTGGTTGTCGAAGGTGAGTACGTCGTGCCGCAAGTACAGCAAGTGCCGATTGAGAACCATGTCGCTATTACGTATTGGGACGAGGATGAGCGTCTAGTTGTGCGTAGCAGTACCACCGTGCCCTATCATGTGCGCCGGATCATCGCCCCATTGATTGGCCTACCACCACGGCGTATTCGTGTGATAGTGCCGCGTGTAGGTGGAGATTTTGGTGTCAAGCAAGATGTGCTGATCGAGGATCTCTGCGCCTTACTGACCATCGCTACGAACCGGCCTGTGCGTCTCGAATTCACGCGTGCCGAAGAGTTCAGCAGCCGTGCACGTCATGCGCAGATTATTCGTATGAAAACCGGTGTGAAGCGCGATGGCACGCTGGTGGCTAATTCGATGATGGTACTAGCCAACACAGGTGCGTACGGTATGCACGCGCTAAGTGCGTCGCGCAACACTGGTTTGCAGACGTTGCCGCTTTATCCCTGTCCAAACCTGCGTTTCGAGGCCCAGGTGGTCTACACCAACCAGCCGCCAGCAGGGGCTTTCCGAGGTTATGGTGCACCGCAGGGTTTTTTCGCGTTGGAGAGCCATCTCGACGAGATTGCCCGCCAGTTGGGTATGGACGCGCTGGAATTGCGGCGCAAGAATTGGCTCAAAGTTGGCGACAAGCTGCCCCTAGCGCGTGAACTCGGTGAGGGCAAAGAGCAGGTCATCAAAAGTTGCGGCTTGCCCCAGTGTTTGCAGATCGTGGAGGAGAAGGTACAATGGAGGGAGAAACGCGGCAAGGGTGGTACAGGACGTTTTCGACGCGGTGTTGGTGTGGCCCTGGCTATGCATGGTCCAGCGGCCCCTGGTCAGGATATGGCGGGTGCTAGCCTCAAGCTGAACGAGGATGGCTCGTTTAATCTGCTGGTTGGGACTGTTGATAGCGGGACTGGTTCAGACACGTTGCTTGCGCAAATCGTCGCCGAAGTGCTAGGCGTGCGCGTCGAGGATATCATCGTGCATGCTGCTGACACCGATGTGACGCCTTTCGCTAGTAGTTCAAGCATCCATGCGAGTGCTGGTGCGGCCAAGCAAGTCGCTGAACAGGTGCGTGAACAACTTTTGGAGGTTGCTGGGCAGATGTGCAAGATCAACCCCATGCAACTTACTCTCAAAGATCGCGTGATTGTCGCGCCCAATGGGCAGAATGTCACTGTGTCGCAGGTGGCACTACACGCGCTCTACGTGGAGAACCAGCGCCAGATTATGGCTACAGCCTCGTGGATCGGTCAGCAGACCTCGCCAGCCTTTGCCGTACAGGGAGCCGAGGTTGAGGTCGATACCGAGACTGGTGTCGTGCGTGTGATTAAAGCTGTTTCCGCCGTCGAGGCTGGGCGCGTGCTTCACCCGTTGATTGCTGAGGGGCAGATCGAGGGTGGCATCGCGCAGGCGTTGGGCTACGGGATCAGCGAGGAGTTGGTTTACGACTCGCATGGTGGCCTGCTCACCGCCAACCTGAGCGATTATCGTTTGTTGAGTGCGCCGGATATGCCGGCTATGGAAACGTATAGCGTCGAGACCGAAGATCCCTCTGGTCCGTTTGGTGCGAAAGACAGCATGGAGATTTCCGTTGACGGCATGGCTCCGGCTGTGGCTAATGCGCTGGCCGACGCGCTTGGTGTGCGTGTACGCCAGATCCCGCTCACGCCGGAACGCGTGTTGCGGGCACTGCGGGCGCAAGCACAAACACAGACTGAGAGGTAGTCTCTGTTTCCACTTTAGGGAAAGGAAAATCCCATGGAACCAATCAACATTTTTGAGTATCACGACCTGGCCGAAAAGCAGATGGACCCAGTGTACTGGGGATATTACGAAGGTGGCAGCGACGACGAGGTGACTCTCCGAGCCAATCAGAGCGATTTTGCGCGTATTCGTCTGCGCCCGCGTATGCTGGTCGATGTCAGCCAGTGCGATATGCGGACGACAGTGCTAGGTACGCCTGTGGGTATGCCTATTTTGGTCGCCCCCACAGCCTTGCACTGTATGGCACATCCCGAAGGCGAGTGTGCCACAGTCCAGGGCGCTGGCGCAGTCGGGACACTCATGATTGCCAGCACCGTCTCGACGCGTACGTTGGAAGAAATTGCGCAAGCTGCGACAGGTCCGCTCTGGTTCCAACTGTATATCGATGCTTCGCGAGAGATAACGGCCTGGCTCGTAGGACGTGCTGAAGCGGCAGGCTACAAAGCGATTGTGTTGACGGTTGATACGCCTATTCTGGGTAATCGCGAGCGCGATAGGCGGCACAACATGCCTGTGCCGCCTCCACCACTGGTTGCAGCCAATTTTATCGGCGTCGAAAATGGGAGCCAGCGTTGGATGCCTGTGACCTGGGAAACTGTCGATTGGTTGCGCTCGATCACTACACTTCCCATCTTACTCAAAGGCGTCTTGACCGCTGAGGACGCGCTCCTGGCCCTCGATCATGGGGTTTCGGGTATCGTCGTCTCTAACCACGGTGGGCGTCAACTGGATAGCGCCGTGACAGGTATTGAGGCACTACCGGAGATCGTCGAGGCGGTGGCTGGACGTTGCGAGGTCTATGTGGATGGTGGTATTCGGCGCGGCACCGATATCCTCAAAGCGCTGGCTCTGGGGGCGCGTGCCGTGCTCGTGGGACGCCCTGTTCTCTGGGGTCTGGCCGTCAATGGTGCACCCGGTGTCCAGCATGTTCTGGGCCTTCTACGCGCTGAGCTAGAACTGTCGATGAAGCTGTCTGGTTGTCCCACACTGAGCAGTATCAAGCGCTCGTTGGTGAAGTTGACATAAGATACTGTAAAAAAGCTGCACGAGATGGATGCCCATTAGTGTCTATCTCGTGTTGCTTTTTTGCAAGCGACGGGTGCCCTCGCGCTTCTCGATTTGGACTGCCGAAGATACTGTAAGGAGAAGGGTTTCTCTGGAAAGGACGGCATATGCTCTCTCGCAAGCGCAGTTTCTCTGGTTCGGACACATCTATGTACACCACACAGCACCAATCCAGGTCTTGGGGTAGGCGAAAACATGTCGTGTTATTGGCATTGACCTTGCTGTTAGTGACAAATCTGATAATCGAGGCGTTTGTACTGACGTTCTCTGTGCGACAACCTCTGCTGGCAGCAAACTGGCAACAGTCATCCTGGCAGACCCGTAAGACTGCTAGCTCGCTTCTATCGGTAGGCAATCTTCTCCCACAGATCACGACGCTAGCCAGTGGGGTCACTGAGACGAGCGAGGAATTGCTGACGTTGGTGGGTGCTCAGCAGGTCAGCGTGTTGCATATCGATCTTACCAATCCACGGGTGCATCTGGGTGTGGTACAGTCTCACGATCAACTTTTTAGTCATGGGGAGAAGCTTACGTCGCTGGCTAATCGTAGTGGGGCTATTGCTGGTATTAATAGCGACTTTTTTGAGATCCACCAGACGGGCGATCCGCTCGGTATGTTGACCATCAACGGGCAACTTTGGCAGAGTCCGGGTGCGTACGATGTGCTGGGTGTGACCGCGTCCGGGCAGCTTGTCATGGGGCCGGAGTCGTTTTCTGGCAGCGTGATATCTGGGCATGAGACCTATGCACTGTCCTCAGTCAATCGCTATGGCGATACAGGTACGAACCATCTCAGATTGTATACACCAACTCTCGGAGCCACGCTTCCACTGCATGGGGCAACCCTGGCTATTCTTCAGCCTGGCGCAAGTTCTACTAGGACTTTCACCGTGGCGTCCATCCGCTCAGCGGCTGCAACCTTGCCAATTTTGCAGGGTCAGAGTGCTCTCGTTGGCAGAGGCGATGCAGGTGTCTGGCTGACTGCTCACTTGCACGCGGGCGATTCTGTCAGCATCAGCGAGCGGGTTGCGCCTGATGACAAGCTGGTGCAGGCCGTCGGCGGCGGTCCTATCGTGCTCAAGGATGGCGTGCTGTACCATGATCCCCAAGTGCCAGCTCCTCATGCGGTTAATGCCCGTAATCCGCTCACTGCTATTGGTATCAGCAAAGATGGGAAGCATGCCCTGTTTGTGGTCTGCGATGGGCGTGAGGCTGGTTCCAGCCAGAGCCGGGGTTTTACCTATGCCGAGATGGCTAACTATCTCCTGTCTCACAGCGTGTATCAAGCTATGATCTTCGATAGCGGCGGCTCCTCAGAATTGGTTGCTCGTTTGCCCGGCCAGAGCAGCATCTCAGTAATTAGCACGCCCTCCGCCGGAAATGAGCGTTTGGTCGCCAATGGTCTATTCGTGTACACCACTGCATCACCATCTCCCGGTGGCCCTGCAAACGGCCCTCATGCAATTTCAGGCGTGTAAAAACAGAGCGCGATCTTCCCGTGGTATACTTAATACTTGAGATTTAACTTGATGAGAGGAGACCTTCGATGAAAACCAGAAGCGCTGATCGTGCCGACTGGCAACGCATCCTTGCCAAACGTTTCGTGGTCAAACGTCTCGATAGCCCGGACTATCATGGCTACGTGACGCTATTGCACATCGACGACGTAGCCGAGCCGCTCTACGCCACTTTTGGCTCGCAACGGGTGTGTATCGTTGATCGTGGCTATGATTGGGTGCAGCACTTCCCTGATGGGGCACGTTATGCTCTGCTGAGTGCTTTTGATGAGTGTGGCGAGTTGGTGCAATGGTACATCGATATTATTGGGCGTATGGGCCTCGACGAGCGCGGCGTGCCCTGGTGGGAGGATCTCTATCTCGATATCGTCGTGTCACCAGAGGGTGAGACGCTGTTGCTGGATGTAGATGAACTGGACGAGGCTTTGCGCCAGGGCGCAGTGACACACAGCGAGTACAATTTCGCTTGGCGCGATGCTAGTACCCTCCTGACCGCGCTCGAAGAAGACCTGTTTCCTCTCCTTTGGCTCAGTGACACGCACCATACACTCTTGGTTGAAGAGATGAGCAGCGTAAAAAAGTAGTCTGCGTCGTGTTGGCATCGTTTTTGCAAACTCACAATTCGTAAGCTGTTGTGTTCTTTGTAGTTACACAAGCATTTTAAGGGCATAGATTTGCATTTTACATCAAAAAATGTTATTCTATAGGAGGCAAGGAAAATAGCGAAATCGAAATGACAGTTTTCCTGCCGTTTGCAGAATAGCGCGAACTCTAGCGGAGATGTACTAGAGGCTTTTTGCGTTCTATGTGTTGACCGTCTGGGGGAAGAAATCAGCGGGAGATATTGAGAGGAAGTGTCAGGTACCCTACGTCTAAATGACGAGGGCTTCTGGGAATGGGGTGGCTTCTGCCCGTCTTTTTCAGAAGCCTACCTGTCCAGACTCAGGAAGCGCATACAGCCTGGATACAATCAGTCTGGCGCTTCCTACGATAGCAGCAGTGTTAAAGAACCGACCTGCGCGTGCATTGCCAGCGTGCTGCTCTCGAACTGCTAGGTTAATAAGGCGTATAGAGGGGTTAAATCTCGTGCTTAGCAGGTGTACAGACCGCTATCTTTGTCAAGGCGAACTTTACCAACGAGGGGAGCAATCCTTGAGTTGAGGGGTTTTGAGCCGTTCCTAACACAAAACGGCTCCTTCGCAAGGGGCTTTCTTTCCACCCCATGCCTAAATGGCAGGGGTACCCAGAAAGGATAGATTAGATGGATAATGTGCAAGAACCATCCACCTGGCAGGAATTCTTAGAACGAATGATTGAAAATCCGCAAGAGAAACAACGCATTGCGGCGGTAGTTCGTGTCAGGCCAATCACCTTGCAACGCTGGGCCGAGGGTGTATCCAGACCCCGCGATGAGAATATCAGCATGCTCCTCAAAATATTGCCGCCGGGCAGTTATCCGCTCTTTATGCGTTTGCTCATCGTCGATTTTCCCCATCTTGTGCGGGAAGAGTTGCCTGCCGAGCGCTTTTCAGTGGAAATTCAGCCCGAATTTTATGCACGTTCTCTGAATGCACTGGCTTTTACGCCCCAACCGATATGCCGTCAAGCCGTCCAGGATCTCGTTCTGCAGCAAACGCTTGAGCATCTTGATCCTGAGCGGCGTGGCCTCTCGGTCAGCATCGTCACCTGTGTGCCACCTCGTCAGGAGCGTAAGGTGCGTAGTTTACGCGAGATTGACGGTTTAGGTACGTTTCCCTGGCCGCCGAACCTAGCAGAAAAAACCATGTTCCTCGGCTCTGAAGCACTCGTTGGGTATGCTGTCAGCCAAGTGTGCCAATGTGTGGTAAATACGAGGGATGAGGTGACCGTTTTTCCCGTACGGTGGATGGAAAATGAACGAAGTGCGGCGGCTTTTCCGATCATGCGCCATGGCAAGGTCGCTGGTGCTCTGGTCGTCGTCAGCGCCTTAGAACATTTCTTTACGCGCACACATATTGCCGTGCTTGAGAGCTACTCCCATCTAGCTTCCCTTATGTTTGAGGCAGAGGAGTTCTTTGATGTGCAAGAGATTGCGTTGAAGATGATGCCCGCATATGAACTCCAGGCACCTTATTTTACTGGCTACAATCGGCGTATCTCGCAGCAATTTGCTGACGCGAATAACCGAGGTGTTCCGATTACGTTGCGGACGGCGCGTCAGCTTGTCTGGCAGGATCTAGAAGAGGTGCTACTCCAGATTTTTTTGGACACTGGGACGAGATCGCCTGAACTGATGAGGTAGGGAGATGTTGGCCCACGAGCATGACTTGGCGGATTTTTACTGCTGACAGTCTGGAGCAATAGGCTGGGATGGCCGTGTGTGTTTGATGCCTACAGATCATATTTTTCTCTATACTCGCTTCCTGGTGATATAATGGGTCTACCAAAGAGACGCGAGTATTCGAGAACACCGAAAATGTTTTCAAATGTTTGGAAAGGCAGTGTAGACACATGGCGATATCCCATCTGTCCGAGGATGAACGGACGTTGATAGAGACTATTCGCGAGATTGCTCTGGAGCGTGTGGCTCCACGTGCGGCGGAGATTGACCATACGGGAGAGTACCCTTGGGATATGAAAGACTTGCTGGCTCAGCAAGATATTTTGGCGATGCCTTTCCCTGAAGAGTATGGCGGCCTCGGTTCGACCGAATTGGCTGTATCGATGGCTATCGAAGAACTGTCGCGTCATTGCGCGACCACCGGCCTGATCCTGGCAGTGCAGCAATTAGGTGCGATGCCTATTTTGTTGGCCGGGACCGCAGAGCAGAAGCGCCAGTATTTTCCCAAGCTAGCTAGTGGCGAATGGCTCTCCGCTTACGGTCTAACCGAATCTGGTTCCGGCTCCGACTCCGCTGCTATGCAGACCTTCGCGGTGCGTAAGGGCGACATCTATCTTCTCAATGGCTCGAAGCGATTTATCACGAACGGCGGTCTAGCTCAGGTCAATTCGATCTTCGCGATTACTGATCGCAACGCAGGTACACGCGGTATCAGTGCTTTTATCGTGGAGAAGGATTTTCCAGGCTTTTCCGTTGGGCGCATTGAGGATAAGATGGGCATCAAGGGTTCGCAGACCGCCGAGTTGATGTTCAACGATTGCGAAGTGCCCGTTGCGAATCTGTTGGGTCGCGAAGGCGGGGGCTTTAAGATCGCGATGATGACGCTTGATCGTACGCGCATCGGCATTGGTGCACAAGCGTTGGGTATCGCGCAGGGCGCACTCGATCTGGCAGTCACGTATTCCAAGCAGCGTATTCAGTTCAAGAAGCCCATCGCCGCTAACCAGGGTATCCAGTTTATGCTGGCCGACATGGCTACAAAGGTCGAGGCCGCACGCCTGCTGGTCTACAACGCCGCCGAGATGCTCGATCAGGGCGATGACAATTTTGGACGTTACTCTTCGATGGCCAAGTTGTTCGCGTCCGACGCGGCAATGGCTGTGACCAACGATGCCATCCAGATCTTGGGCGGCTATGGGTATATGAAAGAGTATCCCGCCGAGCGTATGTTGCGTGATGCGAAGATTACGCAGATCTACGAGGGCACAAACCAGATCCAACGGATGGTGATTGCACGCAGCCTGTTGGGCAGTGGTTACTAACAGTCCGACGATCTCCCTTTTGGCTGTTGAGCAGCGTACTCGCATAAAGCTGCGCACCGACAGACACGAGCGGCGCGGGTACGTTGGCTGTCGGGATGACTATTGGTTGCTTGGAATAGCTGTCGGTTGAATTGTTGGGATGACTATTGGTTGCTTGGTTGGCTGGGCCATTGGTGTCTTGTGTGTGTGCGTAGAGATGGGATGCTGCATGGAGCTGCCTTGAGCCAGGGAAGCAAAGATGCCTACGAGAATGAGCAGCGAGCAGAGCACGACCACCACAGCATTGCGCACCCCGGACACACTCTGCGCCTGGGGTGGGGGCGTTTGCCTCTCGATTATGATTTGTTTGGGTATATGCAGAGCCGTTTTGGGCAAAGCAGTATAGCCATGCCGACTGTTCTGATACGGGTGCAGGGACGCGTTTGTGCCTTGCACTGCTGTGTCGTATTTCGCAGCCTCGCGGAGTGCACGTGCGAAGTCGCCAGCGGTATTGTAGCGGTGCATAGGATTTTTGGCAATAGAGCGTAGGATCACCGCTTCAATCTCAGGTGCGAGACCAGGCAGAAGGATAGATGGCCGAGGCGGCTTGTCTTCTGTATGCATAATGGCTGTGGAGATAGCCGAAGAGCCTGCAAAGGGCAGTTGCCCCGTCAGCATTTGGAAGAGCACAATGCCCAGGGAATAAATATCCGCACGCCTATCTACAGGCTGGCCGAGAGCGCGTTCTGGCGCAAGATATTCAGGCGTCCCGATGACTGTTTCACTGCTCATCGAAGACATGTGCTGGTTGACCTTCCGGGTCATTTCCGCACCCTCTTCTTTTAGCCATCCAAGGGCTATCGCCTGGGTAGTCGGCGAGATAAGGTGTTTCAGGTGCGCAAAAGGCAGTGCTTGGGTGGCCTCCCGCTCCAGGGTTGCATGCGCTGGGAAAGCATTTGCGAACGTTTCGCCTGTCTGATCCAGCAATTTAGCTAGGCCGAAATCGGTCAGGAGCAGTCGGCCATCGGCGTGGAAGAGCATATTGCCTGGCTTAATGTCGCGGTGGATGATGCCACGTTCGTGGGCGTAATCGAGTGCCTCGGCTGCCTGTTCAAGAATGGGCAGAACCTTGCTCAAAGGCAATGCGCCGCGTTCAATCAGGATCTCGCGAAGTGTGCCACCTGTGACATAGGGCATAACGAGGTAGGCCAGTTGATCTTGCTCGCCGTATTCGTAAATGGGCATGATATGGATGTGGTCGAGCGCAGCAATCGCGTCGGCCTCGCGCCTGAAGCGGGCCAAAAAGTCGGCCTGAGCTTGTGCCTTGAAAACTGAACCTGGGAGCAGGACTTTGATGGCGACAGTACGGCGTGGCCGCAGTTGCCGAGCAAGATACACTGTTCCCATACCACCCTGGCTCAGTAGACATTCAAGCGTACAGGTGCCAAGCGTTTTTTGAAGCAAGCTGTTGCTATCTGTCATTCTATGGTACTCTCCACCTGATGAGTGGACAATGATTTTTCTAACGGATGTATACTGCAAAAGCCGCGTTTCTTAGCACGAGTATTTGCCAATGCTCTCGACCCCTACTTATCATCCTCTGGAGCCAGTTAACGCGGTCTCAGGTTTGACTGATCTTCTCTCGAAGTATAGCGAATTTGCGGGGAAAAAGCTAGAGATGTTTCTCTCTGTAAACGGGCGTTATCATAGAATAGATGCATTGCTCAGGCAATTCGTAAATCTGTTGTGCTTTTCCGTCAACATTGCTGCTTGCGACCCTCTCGCACCAGGTATTATGAACGTTTCAGCATCTTTAGTAGGTTCTCTTTGACATCTGGCCATTCGCTCTCAATGATGCTGAAATACGCGGAATGGCGATAATAGCCATCCGGCAGGATTTTATGGTTGCGCAGTATACCTTCTTTGACCCCGCCAATACGCTCGATAGCGTTTTGCGAGCGAAGATTGCGGCTATCCGTTTTTAATTGCACACGGATTGCACCCAATGTCTCAAATGCGTGACGCAAGAGCAAATACTTGCACTCAGTATTGATGCCAGTGCGCCGAGC
>JBDTBU010000376.1:0-6911 GCA_039923935.1 Ktedonobacteraceae bacterium
GCTCGTGCGATAGCCAGCACCTCTTCACGATTGAGATACGCGCGTTGACCTCGCGTGGGAGGATGGGCGAAAGTGCAATAGTGACACACATCGCGACAGAGTTGGGTCAGCGGAATAAAGACTTTGCGTGAGTAGGAAATACGCTGCTGATGCCCGGTATCCCGCAATTGGGAGGCCATCGCGAGTAACGACGGTAGATCGGTGTACTCGGCTAGCATACTGGCAGTGTTATCTGATAATTCAGCGTTTTGTACAACAGCGTTGAGGACGGTCTCAGGCATGTGATTCATGCAATCGTGGTCCTTTCCAAGGTCAGAGACGCAATACAAGTTGAGCCACAGCAACATATCCTGTCGATACTATGAGGGATTGTATGTGGCTGCACCTTTAGTTACAACCAGAGATGTGCTGCTAATATTCCCATCCTTTGTTGGGTGTTCGGCTCAGCTCACCGAAAGATCACTGGTTACTTGTTGACGAAAGAGGTTCTGAGCGGTACCATGAACAATAATCAAACGCATTTATTGGTCATGTGGAGGGGGAGATGTCATTATCGGGTTCACGAGGGAATCGCAAGATTGCCCCGCAAGAAATGTTGGTTGGACGCACGCTCCAGCGGGGCGCGTATGTAGTGGAGACTATGCTAGGGCATGGCGGGATGGGACAGGTTTTTCTGGCCGCGCACGCCCAGGTGGATGTGCCAGTTGCGATCAAGCAGGTACGTGCCGATGAGCCGTTGCCGCCGCGTGTCATTGAAGAACTGGATCATCTGTTGCACAACAAGGGGACGCCGGTACCGCCAACTCAGGGGGACTTTCCTCTGAGCGGTGGCACCAATACTGATCGTTTTCTGCGCGAGGCATTGCTCATGGCCCGGCTGCGCCATCCGGCGATTCCACTGCTCTATGATTATTTCTTTGAAAATGGCTATTGGTATCTGGTAATGGAGTACGTGCCTGGCCCTACGCTTTCCCTGTATATGCGTGAGCACGCGCCCTTGCCGCAATTGGAGGCTATCAACTACGCGTTGCAAATTTGCGATGTGCTGGATTATCTGCACGAGCAGAACCCGCCAGTCGTGTTTCGCGATCTCAAGCCCGCCAATATTATTATGCATCCTGATGGGCGGTTGATGGTCGTGGACTTTGGCATTGCACGCTATTTTAAAGAGGGGCAGTTCAACGATACCACCGACTTCGGTTCGCCGGGCTATGCCTCGCCTGAACAATATGAGGGTATCGGCCAGACTGACGCACGTTCTGATCTGTTCAGTTTGGGCGTGATTATGCACGAAATGCTCAGCGGCCAGCGCCCAACGCGTCGGGGCGTGACTATGGAACTGCTCGAATCGCTCCACAAGCTCAATCCTGGTATTTCGTCTGCTCTCAGTGGGCTGGTTATGGTGGCGACACGCGCAGAACCGATGTATCGTTTTCAATCGGCGCATACCTTTTATCAAGCGTTGGAACGTGTGCGTTCGGTGGAAGAGCGCCGCGCCTATCGTTACCACACGCTGGTGGCTGAGGTGTCAGCCGCGCAAAAAACGCCAGCCTTTCCGCTGCTCATTCCTCCTCCCAGTTCGCAAGGCTTTGTCAGCGACGAATTGGCCCGCGAACAGGACCGACGCGCCCAGCGTATGCGTATGCGCGAACAGTCGCAGCGCAGCACACCGCGTGCGAACCTGGAACAAGAAGCCCTGGCCCATCAGTTAAGCTCCATTGATGAAAGCCTGAAACTGCGTGCTATCTCCTCGTCCTTGGCCCATAGTGCACCCCAGCCTGCTGTGCTCTCTACGTTTAACCTGAACAGCTTTACCGCAGTCGTAGAGCCATCCGACGGACCAACTATTCCTCACATACCACCCTCGCAGCCTCCCATTCCACAGGAACCACTGCGCCAACCCACGCCGCACAAACG
The DNA here is from genome assembly GCA_039923935.1 of Ktedonobacteraceae bacterium. Taxonomy (GTDB): domain Bacteria; phylum Chloroflexota; class Ktedonobacteria; order Ktedonobacterales; family Ktedonobacteraceae; genus Paraktedonobacter. The sequence goes on from JBDTBU010000376.1 coordinate 1,918, forward strand.
CAGTCGGCTTGGCAAGCTCGTTCTCTTGCTTTTTCTTCTGCTGATCCTGGTCTCAGGCTCGTTGTTCGCCTATCACTATGCCGTCAACCATGCTGTACAAGCGCAGCCCCAACCGAGTGGTACGACTGCTCCGACCTCATCCATGACCAAACGACCAACCAGCGTTACGACAGAGCAGCCGACCCTCACAGTGGTACCAGTTGCTACTTGGCAGAGCTTGCCCTCACTGCTCTCTGTCGAGGCAGATAATACCGCAGTCTACGTCCAAAACCAGGGTTCGGCTTTTATCTATCTCAGCGGTGGGTTTCGCGGCTTGCAGGCCACACCCGCCTATAGCCAGGGTCTGTATCGCTATGATATCGCCAGTGCCACCTGGGATAAAGTCAACGTGGCGAATTTCCCCGGCATGGGCAATAACGCCGCAGTTCTGGATGAGCAGGGAAATCTTTTCTTCACCGGAGGCTACGCGCCCGACCTCGGCACTGTCTCCCCGCGCCTCTACCAGTATCAACCTGCTAGCAACACGCTGCACACCATCTATGTCCCATCACAATTACCCCTCGGCTTTGGGGGGTCTATGCTGGCAGATCAACAGGGGCATCTCTATCTGAGCGAAGGTTTTCTGACCCCCGGCACTCCAGCCGCGCAGGCGGGGTCAGGTTGGTATCGCTATGATATTGTTAGCGGCTTCTGGCACACCTTGCCTAATCTCCCGCTCGGTCTGGGCTACGTCCAGCTCGTACAAGACAACGCTGGCAACATCCTCTTGCTTGGCGGTTCGCTCGACGCCGGCCAGCACCAACCTGCGCTGCACATCTATCGGTACGATGTACAGCAAAATACCTGGACCCAGCTAGCCGCCACGTTGCCCAGTCCCTTGAGTGGTGCCGAAAGTTGTGCTGACGGCCAGGGACATCTGGTTGTCGTCGGGGGCTATGATCCCGTGCACAACCAGACGTTGAATGCCGTTCAGCAGTTGGATCTCACGACCCTGAATTGGCAAAAGCTACCCGCTCTACCCAATGGTGGCTCCTTGCTCGGCACCGCCGTCTGCGATGGCAATGGACATGTCTATGTCACGCGTGGTGCCAACAATCCCGCCAAGCCAACGAGCGATTTTTTGGAACTGACGTTGCCGAAAGTAGGGTAGGCCATTTGTCTTCTGTAAGTCTTCTGTGTGACGCCTTGCAATGACGTCATTATACAATCGAGCAAAAGATGCATCATGGGTTATACCGTATGGTATGTTGTGAGGTCGCACTGATCGATACATACATTTCTGTATGTTCTACTTATTTTTGCTGTATTTTATTACACAATAGAGATGAGACTGAGAAGTGTGAGCACACAAAAAATCGCCAAAATGGGATGTAAGCGAAATGGAAGCGTATTGATCTATACTTATATTACCTGTAATACCAATACTCTTCGGAATAGCAGATTTGCGGGTTTCTGAGAATTCGCTGATATTTTTGATAAAACGAGCATAGATGTTGTTGGATGGTATTGGTCGCAGCTCACTCCAGGTTAAGAAGGCACTCCCTTCGCGTTTTCTTGTTACGTGTAGATCTTTTTCTGTCTTGATGTATATTGATACATCAACTATCCAACGTGAGGAGCAAGGTTGCTTCTCAAGAGGAGACATACATGCACGCACAATTTCACCAGCGATCCCCCTGGCGCTGGGCAATTTTGATACTGGCGGCAATTACGCTGGTTGTGCCAGCTATCCTTTTTCAGACTGGCTCTGTGCAGGCAGCCTCGGCCAGTAGTGCCCGCTCAACCGTTCCGGGCCATCTGGTGCCCGCTCTGAAACATCATGCACCCATTCATACAGCAACCGCTAACCGCCAGTTGCAACTCTCTATCTCGCTGAACCTACGTAACCGGGCGAACCTTGATGCCCTGTTGAACGACCAAAACGATCCTCACTCGTCCCTGTACCACCACTACATAACCCCGCAGCAATTCACCGAGAGATTTGCCCCTACCGCTGCAACCGTTCAATCAGTAGTAGATTACCTGCGCAACGAGGGTTTGTATGTAAGCTTGGTGGCCTCCAACCGCCTGTTGATCGATGCATCCGGCCCGATCTCTACGGTCCAGCAGGCTTTTGGCGTCACTATCGCCGACTACTCGCTCAATGGACGCACGGTCTACGCTCCCACCAGTGAGCCGTCTGTACCAGCTAATCTGGCTGGTGTGCTACTCAATATCGGTGGCCTCGATGATGTCGCCGTTTACAAGCCTATGGCCCCTCGTATCGCCGCTGCTGGTCCCAATGGTGGCTACACGCCAACCGATCTGCGCACCGCCTACGATATGAACTCGCTAATCAGTAGCAGCAACGGCTCAGGCCAGACCGTGGCAATCTTCGAGCTAGATGGCTACACCCCTAGCGATATCAATACCTACCTGAGCCATTACGGTCTAGGTTCGGCCAAATACTCCAATGTCCTGGTGGATGGCGCGACCAACACTGCGGGCGCAGGCGCTATCGAGGTCGAACTGGACATGGAGATAATCTCGGCCATCGCGCCAGGGGCCACCCAGAAGGTCTACATTGGCCCTAACTCAAACAGTGGTGTGAACGATACCTATAACAAGATCGTCACCGACAACGTTGCCAAAGTGACCAGCACCAGTTGGGGCGAGTGCGAGTCTGCCTCCGGCAACTCCGAACTGACCGCCATGGATAACATCTTCGCACAAGGTGCCGCGCAGGGTCAGTCCTTCTTCGCCGCCTCTGGTGACTCCGGCGCATACGATTGTAATGATAACAATCTGGCCGTCGATTCGCCTGCGGGCGATCCCCATGTGGTCGGCGTAGGTGGCACGAACTTGCGGATCAACAGCAATAGTAGCTACAATAGCGAGTCCGCCTGGTCTAACCCCAACGATACCCAGCGCAGCGCCAACGGCGCGGGCGGTGGCGGCGGCTACAGTTCGTTCTTCTCCAAGCCGTCCTATCAGAGTGGTCCTGGCGTTGATAGTAACAGCAAGCGCCATGTTCCCGATGTCTCCGCTGATGCTGATCCCGCCAGTGGCTATTCGGTCTATTGTACCGCCAGCGCTGCTCAGTGCCCCTCTGCAGGCTGGGTCACGATTGGTGGCACCAGTGCGGCTGCGCCTCTGTGGGCTGGCATGGCAGCCGATACCAACGCGTATCTGGTCAGTCAGGGCAAGCATACATTGGGAAACGTCGATACTGAACTGTACACTCTTTTCAACACCAGCCAGCCTTTCAGCGCCTACCACGACGTGACAACTGGAAATAACCTGCACTACAATGCTGGGACAGGCTATGATCTGGCAAGTGGTATTGGCACCCCTGATGCCTGGAACTTCGCACGCGACGTGGCTGGTACGACGAGCACAAGCAATGATTTCTCGCTCAGTGCTAATCCCACTAGCCTCTCTATCGCGCAGGGCAGCAACGCCACCGCGACGATGAGCACAACTGTTATCAGTGGCTCAGCGGCTGCCGTCAGCCTCACGGCCAGCGTTTCGCCAGCTGGTCCAACAGTCTCGCTCAATCCAACATCGGTGACGGCGGGCGGATCTGCGACGTTGACTGTTTCGGTTGGCTCATCGGTGGCTGCGGGCACCTACACAGTCACAGTAACGGGCACCGAAGGGAGCGCTACTCACACTGCATCTGTCGCGATCACCGTCACCTCTTCCGGTGGTGGCGGCGGCACGGCTATCACCAATGGCGGCTTCGAGACGGGCAACTTCTCTGGTTGGACCGTGACTGGTACAACCTCGATCAGTAATACTGGGCATACTGGCAGTCACTCTGCTCAGGTTGGCGGTACTTCGCCAACGAATGGCGATAGTAGCATCAGCCAGACCTTCACGGCTCCCAGCGGCTCCGGTACACTGAGCTTCTGGTATCAGGTGAATTGTCCAGATTCTGTGCAATACGACTGGGCGACAGCGACCCTCAAGGACAACACCACCGGAACAACTTCGACGATCCTGCCCAACATCTGCAACAACAATGCAACGTGGGTACGGGTGTCGGCTAATGTAAAGGCGGGTGATTCCTACACGCTAACCCTGACCAGCCACGACGACAACTATGCTGGCGATCCGACCTACACGTTGTTCGACGATGTAGCTCTCTCCGGGCCAGTCATCAACCCTGTCTCAAACCCAGGTTTCGAGACGGGCAATTTCTCCGGCTGGGCTGTGGCGGGAACGACCTCGATCAGCAATACCGGGCACACTGGTAGCCACGCTGCTCAAGCTGGTGGCACTTCGCCCACCAATGGCGATAGCAGCATCCGCCAGACCTTCACGGCTTCCAGTGGATCAAGTATGCTGAGCTTCTGGTATCAGGTGAATTGTCCCGATTCTGTGCAGTACGACTGGGCGACGGCTACCCTCAAGGACAACACCACCGGAACCACCACGACCATTCTAAGCAATACCTGCAACAACGATAACGTGTGGATGCAGGTGTCGGCCAACGTAAAGGCGGGTGATTCCTACACGCTGACCCTGACCAGCCACGATGACAACTATGCTGGTGATCCAACCTACACGTTGTTCGACGATGTAGCGGTGAACTAATCAGACGTGCTTGTTTACATAAAAAGGATGGCTTCCAACTTGGAAGCCATCCTTTTTATGTAGGAGCAGGGTACGCTATTCGTTGAGCACAAAACGCACTGAATCGTTTGCGAAGCCATTGCCAGTCTCGATGACATAGCGGTTGCTGGTCGTGCCGCCCAAGCGTACCTCGCGATCAAATTGAAGCTGACCATTGGTAAAGGCGTACACGTTTGGTTGTTGGGGTAGAACACCCTGAATGATGATCGTGCTGTATTGCGCTTCTTGTTGCTCTGTGAGCGCCTTGTACAGTGTTGCAGTCTGTTGCCAATCTGCGCAACGCGCATAGGCGATCCGCACGATCTTTTTCTTGCCATCCCCCATGAGGCTCTCTACCACCGTATACGGCTGCGCACCAGCAGCCAGCAGCGTGTTTA
>JBDTBU010000377.1:0-12772 GCA_039923935.1 Ktedonobacteraceae bacterium
CCGTGCCAGTGACCACTACAAGCTCGTCGGCAATCTCCCGATTCTTGCGCCCGACTGCTAGTAAACGCAACACTTCATGCTCTCGCCAACTCAAGGGATCAAGTAATGGTTCACCCTCTGTTGCAGATGTTGGCAGGGTGGATGCTCCTGTTTGGGTAAATGCCTTGAGCAGATTAGAGAGATAGGTCAGACTGATCGTTTGTCCCGGTATCTTCAAAGCTCGTTGTTGCTCAAACAGGTGACGCAACAGTTTGGCCATCGGATCTCCCTCATCCACAAATAAGCGGATATATCTGCCTGGCTCTGCAAGAGAGACAGCACGTCCCAACGCAGTGAGTGCACCTGCACTTTCGCCCTCTAACTGAAGCGCCAGGGCTTGTAGAATCAGGGCTTCTAGCAGCGATCTGACCCTGCCGGATTCCTCAGCGGGCACACGCAGGCGTTCCAGAAGTTCGAGTGCCCGCCGCACATACGATCCATCAGCGTAGGCCCGACCCGCCGCGATGAGCACACGTGCTTGCGTAAAACAGTCAAATTCGTCGCGTTTATTGGGTGGATTTTCAAAAGAATCATGACGTTCGCGCATCCAGAGTAGCGCATCATCTAAACGGCCCTCTGTGAGGAGTAGCCGGGCGCGACTTGTCGCAATAAGTTCAAAAGTCTCAATTTGCCCGACTTTCTGCGCAAGGATTTCCATCTGTTGCAGCCAGAAGTCAGCCGCGTGTGCATCCCCTTGTGCTTGTGATACGAAAATGAGGAGCAAGGCAGCAGTAAAGAGCGTTTTTCCCGTCTGAGTTTGCATGCCTAAATCCCACGCCTGGAGCAGATGATGCCTAGCTGCATCCAAGTTATTCCACTCCCAGAACATGCCACCAAGACCAGCATGGGCTATCCCCGCTGCAAAGATAGCTGGTACATTCTGCTCAGTCGCAAGCGTAAGTATCTGTCGGCAAAGCTTTGCTGCCTGGACAGGATGGGCTTGTGTCAGATAAAGCTCTGCTTGTCCTACAATGACGTATGGCAACAACAACGCGTGCCCTGTCGCCTGAAGGATGCTACTCGCCTCAGACATTGCCTGTGCCCCCGCACCCACATTCATACCTCGCACATAGGCGAATCCTAACATGAGCAGAAGCAGGCCACGCGGGTAGTGGTTCTCTTTGGGCAGATGTTGAAGGGCTTGACTACAGGTGGCGATAGCACTGGAAAAATCATTGAACGAAATGCTGTAGATGGCACGCAGCCCGACAATTTCACTGTGCAATTCGACAGTGGTCGGCATAGGCAACGTCTCTCGAAGCACGTACAGAGCCTGTTCTGCCGCCTCTACCCAGCCGAGAAACGTATCAGGTTGCGAGGTGATAAACACAATCCAAGCACTGGTAATGCAGAGACGCGGGCGGGCACGTACCACAGCGTTTGGCAAGGCCGCTAGCCAGCCGTGTAAGGTCGTTACTTCCCCACGCACCAGAAAAGCCTGAACAACCTGCTCAATCAGTGCCACGGCGCGTATGTTATCGTGTGCTGCTAGAGCGTGCTCGATGGCTTTCTCAAGCAGATCATGCGCCTCAAACCACTGGCTGGCGCGTGCGTGCAGGATCGCTACTAGTTCCGGTTGGGTGCGCTCCAGATGATGGCGCAGCGCCTCAGCTAATAACTGATGATAGCGATACCAGCCCGCTTGCTTTTCACATACGAAAAGAAACAGATTCGCGCGTTCTAGGTGCTCCAACATGTCCTCCGCGTTTGCCTGGCCTGTTACAGCATAGCAAAGTGAGCCATTGAAGCATTCCAGAAGGGACGTATGAAGCAGAAAAGCCTGCATATGCTCAGGTTGGGGTCCAAACACCTCTTCTAGCAGATAGGCCAGGATATATCGATTGTTACCAGCAAAAGTTGCAACACAATGAGCAAGATTGTTCTGCTCTTGCATCACACATCTCGCCAGATGCAAGCCTGCAATCCAGCCCTCAGTGCGCTGTGCTAGTGTGGCAAGCTCTGCTGGTCTCAATGCCAGTTTCATCCGATCAACAAGTAACGTCTCGGTCTCTTCGTGAGTAAAACGGAGCGCTTCGGCACCAAGCTCTATCATCTGCCCAGATGCACGCAGTCGCGCAAGTGGGCACAGCAATTCACTGCGACTGGCAATAAGCATATGGACGTGTGAGGGTAGGTGAGCGAGCAGAAACGTGAGTGCATCATGAATCAGCTGATTCTCGATCATCTGATAGTTATCAAAGATGATCGTCAGCTCGGCTGGTAGTACGCTCAGTTCGTTGAGCAATACGGCAATGGGTTCGGTCAACGCAAGATGAGAGAGCGTATGAAACCTAGCGAGAATAGCACTGCCGAGGCTGGGATACACCTGCTGGAGCGCCTCGATCAGGTACGCTAGAAAACGTGATGGGTCATTATCCTCGTTATCTAGCGAAATCCAGGCACACGAACGCCCGCTCTGTGCTACCCATTCGCGCACAAGGGTCGTTTTGCCAAAGCCAGCGGGAGCACAGACGAGGGTAAGTGGCTTCACAGCTCCTGCTTGTAACAGATACAGCAAGCGCGGGCGAGTAACTAGATGTTCAGGTGTTGGGGGCAGTGCTAGTTTGGTTTTGAGCAAGACATGATGGTAGCTTGGTAATGAGCAGTTCTCCTGAATGGGCGTTTTCATAGCCTGTTGGGTAAGCTTCCTGAGTGCATCATCCAAGCGCTGTTGTGACACCTCTTCAGCTTTCCCAAGGTACACCTTGCGCAGCTTCCCATCTTGCATGCGATACGCATACCAATACCAGCAACCCTGCCGTGCTTCGCGCCGCACGGTAAGTCGGCCTTCAGATGCGTGATACGCAAAAGACCGCGTCTCACGAGCATTTAGCCAGGCATACCAAGCACCCGTCCCAACAGGAATGGAAAGTAGCTCATTGTCTGACCCGGCAATCGGTGTCAGTTGATTTTGTACCACTCGCGCAATGGGATGACGTATCATAGAGAGCACCTCTGGCGACTATGGGTAATCATTTTTACCCACAACAATTACCCAACAAGAACATCCTATTAAAGTATAGACTATGAAAGTACAGCTTATCAACTACGATGGCTAGAAAAATAAGATGTGAAGCGTCTTTCCAGGCTCAACGAGACATCACAAAAAACGCCCAAAAACAAGCAATATCGAGTCCTGTTCCCGCTACTTACACACCGAAAAACGTCTCAGGCTCATAGACTGGCCTGAGACGTTTTTCGGTGTGTCCGGATTTATTCTTGCGGTGCAACAAGTCCCTGCGGAGGCACAACTAAGTAGCTGAGCAGGAAGCCAACGATACCAGCAGTGAAAACGGAGCCGAGCCACAGGTCCAGCGACCAGTCAACGCCTCGAAACAACGCCAGATTCAGGAAGTAGCACAGATAAAAGATCACAGGTACAGCGAAGGCAAAGAGGTGAAGTGCATCTGACCGCTTTGTCGAGGGCTTGAGGTACAAGTACAGGAGATCGGTTACGAACCCTGCGAGTACTGCTGCGGGAATAAGCTGGAAGTGATTGCCCAGGATACTCAGCAAGGCAATACTGACGGTGAAGAGCAGAGTAAACGCACCAAAGGGCAGGCTGAAACGTCGCACCAATAGCAAAACGACACCTACCAGCAAGGCTCCCTGGAACAGAATACTCGCCATCCCAAAGCCGATATTGCTAGGAAGGGAGGTTGCCGCAGTGAGTTGTACAAAAGGATGGGCATATTGTGTAAAGAATGTGAAGACCGACAGAACAAAGGTCATGGAGACCAGGGCGGGCAGTAACGCTATCCAGCCGCGTGACGCGTTAGCAGGGCGACGCCAGGCTGCACGTATCGGAGCACTTACGCAGAGAATATTGCCGCATGCCAGACCAAGATGCGTAGGACTGAACAACGCCTCTACATCCTGTTCAATGCCAAAGAGCAGGTGCCAGGTCAAGTCTCCAACGCCGCTGATGGCAAAGAGGACCACACCCACCAGCGCCAGCCCATAGCCAGGGGGCAACGCTTGTGACCATTTGTAGCCGCGTGCATGATTTCTGAATAAAGAAACAGCCAGGAAGATAGCGACGGAAAGATAGCCAGAATACAGTACAGCGTGCCATGGTGTGAAAAAGGTCTCAAGATTCGGGATATGGGTGTGCGCCCAGCCATCGGTGAACACGCCTCCCGTAAACCAACAACAGACCACAATCATCAGCCAATCAAAAGATACCCCACCAATCGGTGCAAGCTCAGCAGATAAGACCTCTCTTGGTAACGCCCGTTCAACACGCAGAGTGTTAGCCATGTGTTAGGATCTCCTTCTTGTTTCTAGCAATGTTATCACTGTATACACGAATAACTACGGAACAAGTTATTTTTCCGGCAATTTCTCTCTATTAAATAGCATTGCCAGAAAGTGGACGCGAATATCCCTCTTCAAGATAACAGTTGTCAAACGTGTAAAATTTCGCTATACTAGACCAGAAAGCCAATTCTTGATAGCTTTCACTTCCTCTACGCTGACTGTGTGGCCGCCATTGTGCCAGAAGACGTTGACCTGTGCGCCCGCACGTTTCAGTAGATCAGCTAATTGCTCGGTCTGCTCGGATGGCACGAGTGGATCGGATCGGCCAGCGCCGATGAAAACTGGCTTGCCGCGTAGATCGGGTAGCGGATCTGGCACGAAAGCGAGCATGGGATGCAGCAGAATGGCGATATGCAACACCTGGGGATACAGCAAGAGCATGCTAGACGCGATATTTGCACCATTGGAGAAGCCCGCACCAATGACCTGTTGCGCATCAAAGCCATAACGTACGCTGGCCTGCTGGATAAAGGTAGCCAGGTCTCCGGTACGACTCTTCAAATCCTCTACGTCGAGCACACCTTCAGCGAAACGGCGAAAGAAGCGCGACATACCATTCTCCGACACATTACCACGCGGCCTGAGTTGTCCCGCATCCGGCAGGATCATGCGCCCCAGATCGCTCAGGGCGTTCTCATCGCCACCAGTGCCGTGGAGCAACAATAGCGTCGTGTTGCCTTGCTCTCCCGTACTAGGTTCGTATTGATGGGTGTAGGTGAGGTCTTCTTGCATCAGCATAGCTCTCTTTTTAAATCAAACAAAAGGTATTGCAAACGTTTCTAAGAACCATTGCGAATCCTTGATTATCCTTGCGTATGCTATCCACTTTCTTTCCTTGCCCTTTCTTGACAGGTCTGCTAGAATACTCGTATGAAAGTAGTGGTTCCTCTTACAATCACAAGAGGGGTAAAACTTGCGTGTTCTGACATCTCGTTCTCAGCGTCTCGGCTCGTCCGCGATAAGCACGTAGGAACTGATGGAAGAGACTTTGTTCAAAAGTAGTCCCAAAGCCTTGGCAATGGGATAGAGGATGGTTGGTCAGATGACCTTGTAGTCCATCCTTGGTGGTTCGTCCAAAAGAGTAGGGGGATACTGGTTCCCCTGTTTGAACATTCCATCTCAAGCTGAGCCGCTAGCATTCGCTAGCTATTCAGAACTATCTGCTGATAATTATAGCCCACACACAACAGATAAGATAGGATACGAAAACCAGCGAGCCAACTATGGTACAATATCCACACTATGCAGGATCTCTGGGCCGATTTTGTCGGTGAAATACTACTAACGGAGGAGAGTGGTCGAGGCGGAGGAATACGCCAGCACCGCCTCACCGAGCAGGCGACGCTGATAGATTTGCGTGCCTGGTTGCTGCTGGAATATCTGCTTCCCTACGCCACCTCGTTGGGCGCGACACGCATTTTTCAGCGCTGCTACTGGATCGATGCCCTTGGCACCACCCGCGCCTCTGTTCAGCCCATGCCAACGCCTACGGTGAATGGAACGAAAACGCCAAGCAAACGTGGCAAACACAAGGCGCAGACCACCACACTCCCACCAGTGCTCCAACCTGTAGCCGCCTTGGCACAGCAACTGGCACGGCTTGCACGGCCCATCACACTCCAAGGCTTTGTGCTCGATAGCAAAAGCGGCAAACGCAAAGTAGGGAGCAATGGTGTGCTGGCAAGCGAGATAGCACAAGCAACACACAACGGTACTCAGGCCGGCGAGGTGCTAACGATCCCGCCGGAAGGTGGTTTGTTGGCTGCCACTTGGACAGAACTAGCTCCAGCACTGCTTGCGACACTAGAGCAGAGCGCGGCGGTTTTTCTGCTCGATCCCCTCAAGGATGGGTTATTGCACTACGCCGATCTGGCACCGCTTTACCAGCGCACTGCTCCGACAGAACTGTTTCTCTGGTTCTCCCATAAACTGATGGAGACGCGCCTATTGCCAAGTCTACGCACAGGCGCGGGGGCTGCGGCTCTGACCAATCTGTTGCGTGGGGACCGCTGGAAAAGTTTACTGACCAGGGAAAAGGACAACCCCAACCCACAATCCCTGATCGATGGATTAATTCACCTCTGCGCAGAGAGCATGCGGCCACATTTTCTCAGCGTGCAACGTTTGGCCTTCCCGATACACAGTGGACCAGCCCATGTCGCGCAAGCTCCCTACACGCTGCTCTTCGCTACGCGCCGCCAGGATAGCTTGGCCAGCCTCAACGATGCCCTGTGTCGCCGTACACGCCGCCTAGTGATTGAGAGCCAGCAGGGTGTGTTGAACGAAGATTGGTTCACGAACCAGCGTACAGAGCAGATTGCCGCAGCCGGGGAGACGCTTGCCCAGGAGACGCTTGCGCTGGGTCGTACGCAACGGATCAGGCGTTGGCCGGATCTGCGCCAACAATTACTCCTCGCTCACTTTGGCCAGTACAGCCTGCACGAGTATGACCAGATCATCACGACCCTGCTTGCACGCGGCAACGTGCGCTGCGAGTGGCACAAACGCTCGCCAGAAACCACCGAGATGCCGCTACCAGGGCACGGAGATTTGCTGCTCTGGCGCTAAATAAGCCCCATATCGCTTTCCCCTGGGACAATAGCTGATGGCAAGCTATCGCTTAAACAGCAAAGCTGAGGAAGACTTATTGGATATCTGGAGCTATATATGATCCGTTGGGCCAATCAGCCAATCATCAAGATGGCTGGTTGTATTCAGCGTACTTGGCTGTAGGAAAAGACCAGCCAAAATGCTATGATCTGACAAATAGACATTGACTGATATTAGCTAGGGAGGCCCATTCATCGTGGAAAAACAGACCGGAACGATACAAGTGAAACGTAGTTTCCCAGAAATGCTCAAGGGTGGGGTGATTTGTGATGTGGTCAACGCCGAGCAGGCCAAAATTGCTGAAGAGGCCGGCGCTTGTGCTGTGATGGCGCTAGAGCGTGTGCCCGCCGATATCCGTGCTCATGGCGGTGTAGCCCGTATGAGCGATCCAGAGTTGATTATTCGCATTAGAGAGGCCGTGACTATTCCTGTCATGGCGAAGTGCCGTATTGGACATTTTGTCGAGGCTGAAATCCTGCAAGCGTTAGGCGTGGACTGCCTCGACGAGTCCGAGGTCTTGACTCCTGCCGACGAGACCTATCACGTCAACAAGCACCACTTCTCGGTGCCGTTTGTCTGTGGTGCGCGCAATTTGGGCGAGGCGCTGAGGCGTGTGGGCGAGGGTGCGGCCATGTTACGCACAAAAGGTGAGCCGGGCACAGGCGATGTCGTTGAGGCAGTACGGCATATGCGCACAATCATGGACGACATTCGCCGTCTGCACAGTCTGCCCGAAGAGGAATGGATGACCGAAGCCAAGAACCTGGGTGCCCCCTACGAACTGGTCTGTGAAGTGGCCCGCACCGGTAAACTGCCCGTGGTCAACTTCTCCGCTGGTGGTATCGCCACGCCTGCTGATGCGGCCCTGATGATGCGTTTGGGAGCCGAAGGCGTCTTCGTTGGTTCTGGTATCTTCAAGTCCGGCGACCCCTTAAAGCGGGCCAAAGCCATTGTGATGGCCACCACCCATTATCAGGATGCCAACATTTTGGCCGAGGTCTCGCGCAACTTGGGTGAGGCAATGGTTGGCCGAAACGCCAGTTCCCTTTTGCCCGAAGAGCAAATGGCACCGCGTGGATGGTAGAGCAACAATGACAAGCGATGCAACCCAGAGGCCAGTTCCTCCGTATAGGTTACAAAAGCTGCGCATTGGCGTCTTAGGTCTCCAGGGCGATTTTGCGGCCCACCTGAAGGCGCTCCAGCAAGCGGCAGCACCACTTCATCTTGATGTGGAGGGAGTCATAGTTAAACTCCCTCACCATTTGAGTAATGTAGATGGTATAATACTACCAGGTGGTGAAAGTACCACGATTGGGAAGCTGATGGAACTGTATGGTTTGAAAGAACCGTTGCAGCAACTCATCAGTCAGGGGGTTCCCGTTTGGGGAACCTGTGCGGGGTTAATTTTATTAGCGCGAGAAACGGACAACGCGCTCACGGGTCAACCCCTGTTGGCCTCGATGAACATTCGCGTATGCCGTAACGCTTTTGGCAGTCAGCGGGAAAGTTTTGAAACCGATCTCTCTGTGCCGGAATTGGGGGAAGCGCCATTCCACGCATTCTTCATCCGTGGTCCCTCCGTTGAAACGGTGGGTCCAGAGGTGCAGGTGCTGGCAACGCTCGACGATGGAACAATCGTCGCTGTACGCCAAGGTCATTTACTTGGCACGGCATTTCACCCGGAGATTGCAGGAGACTCACGTTTTCACAACTACTTTCTGCGTCTAGTACAGAGCGCTAAAAAGTAGGGGCTCACATATAACAGCCGGACGCTTCATGTAAAGAAGCCTCGGCCCTTATCCATCGGCCCCCTCTCATAGCGTGCGGGAGCACTGATGATACGACCGGTATTATACGTAGACCTGCCGGGGATCATCCATGCCATCGACCGCCGTACTCGTACCAAGCAACACGAGTTCGCAAACTTTGTGTGCTGGCAAGAGGCGGCAGAGGGTCGTATGTTGCTCCCGCGTGCCCTGAGGAATATCTTCCCCGTCAATCCCGCCTCACGTACGTGGATCTGCGAAGACCACTGGCGTCTACTTGGCTTTGCCCAGGTGCGCGAACGGCCCGCCCGCAAAACTTGGGACATGTCTTATCTCGCTTCGATGGCAAATCGCGATATCCCCGGAGACGAGATTCTCAGTGCGCTGCTCGAATACGTGCTTGGAGCGGCGCCAACTCATGGTATTCTCCGTCTTTTCGCGAAGGTTGAAGATGAACTGCCCGAAATGGAACTTTTCCAGAAGGCCAGTTTTCAGCGCTATGCCCGCCAGTTCACCTATGTGTTCGACCCGGACAAAGTGTCGCTGAAAGATCATCCCAGCCTCTCTTCGTTACAACGCTGGCATCGCCATCATGTATGGGGCTTGCACCAACTCTGCCGCGCCGTCACCCCGCAACGGGTGCAGATGGCGGAGATGGTGGATGACAGCGAGGAATGTGCTAAGCTACACGTCGGCTCACTGTTGCCGCTTCCGTCGTTTCTTTCGCAGGGCGACGAAAGCTACGTTTGTGATGTTGGCGTTCGTTTAGGAGCATGGTTGCGGATCTGTCGAGGACATGGCTCGGCTCCCCACCAACTCTCTCTTATCGTCCATCCTGAACATGCTGAACTGGCTGAACCGCTTCTCCAGTTCGGCGCTCATCGGCTGCTAGAGGGAAGCGTACGCCCCATCTCTTGTCAGGTGCGGGAATACGAATCCTTGGTTATCAATGCGCTGTGCGCCAGTGGCTTCGAGCACGCCTTGACCAGGGCACTGCTCGTCCGCCATATAGCCCTGCTCGCTATAAGCCCTCGCGGGGTTCCCGCTTTGGAACAGCGCGTTGTGTATGGTGTGAAAGGCTTGGGAACAGTCAATTCACACGATATCCTAACGAGGTGATAAAACTGCCTATGCAACATGTGATCACTGATGATCTGGAAGGTCTGTTGGCGACATTGCCGCCCGCGATTTACGCGGCGGTCCACCAACTGGACAATCGGAGCGAACTCCTGGAAATCGTAATGGACCTCGGCAGGCTGCCAGAGGGCCGATTCCCGGACGGGGAGGTGATCCTAAGTACTCAGCCAGTGACCGATGCTGATCTCGAATACGTGGTCGAGCATATCGGTGAATTTGGTGACGACAACCGTGCTGGTATCGAACGCACCCTGCATCGCATCAGCGCGTTACGCAATCGCAAAGGAAAAGTAGTCGGCCTAACCTGCCGTATTGGTCGAGCGGTACTCGGCAGTATTGCGCTGATCCGCGATATTGTGGAGCAAGGCCAATCCATTCTGATTCTTGGTCGTCCAGGCGTGGGCAAAACCACCCTGTTACGTGAAATAGCGCGTGTCCTAGCAGACGAATCGAATAAACGTGTGGTAGTGGTGGATACCTCGAATGAAATCGCGGGCGATGGCGATATTCCTCACCCCGGCATCGGGCGTGCACGTCGCATGCAAGTAGCGCGTACGGCTGAGCAGCACGCGGTGATGATTGAGGCCGTGGAGAACCATATGCCTCAAGTCATCGTCATTGACGAGATCGGCACTGAACTAGAAGCTGCAGCAGCCCGCACGATTGCTGAACGCGGCGTGCAACTGGTGGCAACCGCACACGGTAACTCGCTGGGCAACCTGCTGGTGAACCCGACACTCTCGGACCTAGTCGGCGGTATCCAAACCGTGACTCTGGGCGACGAAGAGGCGCGTCGGCGTCACACGCAAAAGAGTATCCTGGAGCGCAAAGCCCCGCCTACCTTCGATGTGGTGGTGGAGCAGCAGAGCTGGCAGGAGCTGGTTGTGCATCGCGACGTGGCCGATACTGTGGACTGTATGTTGCGCGGCCAGACCGTGGTGGCTGAGGAGCGCACCCGCGACGAAGACGGCGGGCGCGTCACTGCACGCCGTATCACCTCTGTTGGTATAGATGTGCCAGGTTGGGGCAGCCAGGGCTTCGGCATCACCCCGCACACCTTCGAGCGTGGTGAACGCGGTGATCGTAACGAACGCAGCGAGCGTGGCGAACGTAACGAACGTGGTGAACGTAGTGGTGACGGTGGCTGGAATAGTGGCAATATGCGCCGTGTTGGTGGCAGTAGCGGCGGTGGTGGAGAACGTGAGCGTGAACGTGTACGCTCGCGCAACCAGGCTGCAACGCACTACGATGTGCAAGCGCTGGCCCCTACGGGCACCGCACCCAGCGACCTGCATGGACCACGCAGTGTCACCGATGTTGTCACACTCGAACGCGCGATCCCTGCTGAGGAGGGCATCTACACTCCCCAGGGCCAGGCTGAGCACGTATCGATCATGAAGACCTTGCGTGTCTACCCCTTTGGGGTCAGCCGCGACCGTCTAGCGGAGTCCGCTCGCCAGTTGCGTGTCCCGATTATCGTCGCGAAAACCCAGGCCGATGCTGACGCGGTAATCACGTTGAAAAACTACTACCGTCGTCAGCCTGACCGCTTGCAGGAGGCTGAGCAGGATCAGAAGCTGATTATCATCCTGAAGAACAACACCATTGCCCAGATGCAGCACGCCTTAGCACGCATCTTCAACCTCTCGCCAGACCGTCTGCCGGGTGAAGTTGAAACTGAGGAGTTGGACGAGGGCCATGAGGACGTTTCACTGGATGACACCACCAAAGTGTTGCTGGAGACCGAGGATGCCATTCATCAGGTCTTGAATAAAGGTCTGACCACAGCGGATCTTCCTGCGGCCAACGCCTATATTCGTCGCCTGCAACACCAGATGGCGACGCGTTACAATCTGATCTCGCGTAGCCGGGGCAAAGAACCCTTCCGTCATGTGAAAATTTTCCGTTCACAAGACTGATAAAAAATCAGTATGAGATGTGGGCCAGAAGCACTGGAACTGTGCTTTTGGCCCACATCTCATGAACAGACAAGGCCAGCGCACACTTCTCCCTGAACAATACACTCGGTCTATATCACACCAGTAAAAATGTTTTCATACGTCACTACAAATCCCACCTGATTTACACTCAGATCAGACTTACATACCATCATGTACACCTGATTTACACCAAAATAATACCCAAATGAAACTACCATACTGCTATATATAGCAGTATAATGGTAAATTTTCCCTGGCTTATTTTTTTAGTGTCTTCTTGATTTTACCTATATAGTACCAAAAAGACAAAGAAAGCAGAGGTAGTAGAATGTTTTCACGACGGAAGTGGCTCTTGCCATTGATCGCTACACTTTTCATTCTCACCATTTCACTCAGCCTCGTGGGGTATACTGTTACAGCACGGCGTGCAGTCGCAGTCCCACTGTCAGGATCGCTCTCAACCCACGTAGAGGATTTCAGTACAACCCATATCATCCTCGCGTTTACCAAAAATATTTCCCGTCAGCAGCAAATCCTGATTGAAGGAATAGTGCACGCACATGAAGTACGTGCATTAGGGATGGACAACGTGTATTTGGTTGCAGTTCCAAACGGTCATGTCCTCGATGCTGTGAGTACGCTTAAAGCGCGTCCTGGGGTGAAGTATGCGGAACCTGATTACACGCAGGTTGTAACAGCTACTCCAAATGATCCCAGTTTTCCAATTCAGTGGGGCTACCATGACACTGGACAAACAGTAAACGGCACAGCAGGAACCCCTGGAGATGATGAGGACGTGACTCCCGCCTGGGATGTCACAACAGGGAGCAACTCCATTGTCATTGCAGAAACCGATACGGGTGTTGACTATACGCATCCCGACCTCGCGCCAAATATATGGAATAATCCGCAAGGGCTTGGAGGGTGCCCAGTAGGTACCCATGGCATGAACGTGATTAC
>JBDTBU010000378.1:0-49926 GCA_039923935.1 Ktedonobacteraceae bacterium
GCTTTGGGCATCCTCGATGGTCCACGCGCCATTGTCCCAACGAATCTTGGCGTGCAAACGTGAGACGCGTTGTGAGGGGATGTGGATATCATTGACATCCAGGCGACCAACTCGTAGTTCGGCTCTATTTAATGCAAAACTGCCCGTGGTTCTGCCATCGACCTCAACAACAATCTGTGCCTTACGCCAGCCATTCTGCACATAATCTTGTCCGTTGTTGGGCGCTGGTAGCGGCGTAAATTGCGGGAGCGGGCTTTGCTGTGGGTTGAGCATTCTGGCGATATCGGCCTGGGGCACAATCATCGAGCCGCCAGCATAATCAGAGTCGTACTGCTTTTGTTTGCCAAGCAACTCAGCAAAAACACCATTGGGACGGCTCTTTAACTCTTTGTATGTCCCTTGCTCAACGATTAGCCCTTCTTTGAGCACAATGATCTGATCGACCTTGCCCAGCGTGCTCAGACGATGGGAAATCATCAAGACCGTGCGCCCGGCCACCAACGTCTCTAGCGCCTTCATAACTTCTAATTCCGCTTCTACATCGAGAGATGCTGTTGGCTCGTCGAGTACCAGAATGTGGGCGTCGCTGAGCAGTGCCCGTGCGATGGCGAGACGTTGCCGCTGCCCGCCAGAGAAGTTCTTGCCCTGGTTGCGCACCAGTGTCCTATAGCCCTCCGGCCAACTCATGATGACCTCGTGGATTTGGGCCTGCGAGGTGGCTTTGATAACCTCGTCCATCGTCGCATGAGCGCGTCCGATTTTGAGGTTTTCCAGAATGGTGCCCTCGAACATTACCGACTCTTGCAGCACCATGCTAACATTCTGGCGCAAGAGGGAGAGCGGGTATTCGCGTGTGTCCCTGCCGTCGATCTTCACCGTGCCGCTGGTTGTGCCATAGAAGCGCGGGATCAGCTTCACCAAGGTGGTTTTGCCCCCGCCTGACAGGCCGACTAGGGCGATTTTGCGGCCAGCAGGAATGTTGAGATTGATGCCCTTGAGGATCAGCTTCTCTGGTGTATAGCCAAAGGTCACATTCTCGAAGGTAATCTCTCCGCGTAGGCTTTGCGGGCCGTTATACGCGACTTTTGTTTCGACAACTTCTGGCGCCTGATCGAAAATATCCTGAATACGTTCTGCGGCAGCGATGGCGCTGGTCGCGATATTGGTGAGCTTGGAGAGGTCTTTCATTGGCTGAAAGAGCTTGCCAAGCAGAGTGATAAACAGAATGACGGTGCCAATATCGATACTTTTCGCCGGAATCGTTAGGAAGAGAAAGGTGAATGTGCTGCCTGAAGCGACATATGCGCCTATGCCAATGATAACGGCAGTGCCGACCCCGACTAACATCGTGACAAGTGGCGTGAATTGAGCCTGCAAGCCACCCGCTTGCAAACCAGCTTTGCGTGTCTTGTCAACGTACTTGTTGAAGCGCTCTGTCTCGCGTCCGACAAGATCAAAGGCTTTGATGACAGTAATGGCTCCGATATCCTCCACAGCCACATCAGCCACTTCACCCGCTGCTTTTGCCGTCTTCTTGGACGCGGCTTTAATCGCGCTTGTATAGCTAAAGACGAGTAGGCCCATGGCCGGAACAACCACAACCGCAAGCTCGGTATAGGGGACACTATAATAGAACATGACCGCAGCCACGCCGCCAATGGTCAGCATACCCGTAAGCAGGTCCACTAGGCCATCAGTGACAAATTTCTCGATATCAGTGATATTGCCGGTAACGCGCTGAACAATATCGCCTTTTTTCTGCTTTCCATGCCAATCCAGCGAAAGACGCTGAATTTGCTCAAACAGGCCGGTGCGTAACCTGGCCGTCAGGTTTTGTCCAATAAACGCGGCGAGAAACAGTTGCAAGTAGCCAAAGACGGCATCCAGGATCGTTGCAGCCACCAGCAGAGCCGCTGCAAACAGGATTACCCCCAGGACGGTATGCCCAACTATCGGTGCCGCCGCCGTTACCGTATGTTCCAGCTTGGGAGCAGGTGAGACCGTCCCTTTAGGACTAAACGTATCGAAGAAACTCACCAGGCCATTCCATATTGCATCTGGATTTGTATCGGGATTTTGCAGTTTTGCCGGGATATACTTCAAGGGCAGCGCGGCCAGAATATCAATGGCTACGCCTATAAAAGAGACAACAATAGCTGTCATGACCAGGGAACGGTAGCCCTTGAGATTGCGATATAAGAAACGGAAGAGGAATGTCACAAGCTCCTCCTTACTTTTGACTGGCAGCGCCGCCTTTGCCTTATCCGTACGGCTATGAGACCAGCATACAGCAAGTTCTATAGAAACAATACAAACAAACGCCCGCTCGAAAAGGTCGCAGTCAACGGCAAAATGATTTCTGATCCGGTTTCCCCAAAAATCACTGTGTTGCGCTGTGAAATAAACGAAGCGTGCTAACTGCCTCAAGAATACCAGAATTGCTCGTGAAATACAATCTAAGAAAGAGGTATTTTTTAACAGTTTCGGTAAATGTCCGTCTACATGGAGGACCATGAAACTGTTAAGCAGGGAGTGATGCCTAAAGAAACCGCCTCACGCTGGGTTGAGAAAACGCAACCGCTAAATGACCAGCCTCTCCATTGACTTTCCTCAAAAACTTGACTACACTAGTAGGAATTTCTGTATTGTATAGTTTCGATGTGTGTAGCATGTAGTCGTTTGTAAAGAGGAGGCATGATGCCTGAACAGCGTTCCGATCCAGAGAAGATAGGGGGGAAAGCTCGGTTGCTCAAGGCCGCGCAGCAGTTGGTTCAGGAGCGATCCTTTGCTGAGGTTACTATCGAGGAGATTATCTCGCAGGCTAAGCTCTCGCGCCCTGCGTTTTATTATCACTTCGCGGGCGGCAAAGAAGAATTGCGTGCTGCCCTGGTGCAGTGTGGCGTCTTGTCAGAAACACCTACCCAGGATACACGTCAGGAGGTACTCAAGGCTGCTCTGCGGGTGTATGCGCGTTCGGGTATCTCAGCAGCCACATTGGAGGATATCGCGACAGAGGCTGGGGTGACGAAGGGCACACTCTGCTGGCATTTTCATAGCAAGGAAGAGTTGCTGACCGCGCTCATCAAGCAATATGGCCCGCATTCGCTGCTGGGGTCGGCTATCGAGCAGCTTCAACAAGAGTTGCAAGGTGGGGTGCTATTGGACGATGAAGCGGTTTTTCGTCGCCTAGCAACAGCTTTCTACGACGCCTTTAACGAACAGGGGGATTATACGCGTTTAGCGATCTTACTGCTGTATACGCATCCTGAAATAGCCCAGGTGCTAGCTGAGAAAATCGACTCCGGGCGCAAGAGCATCACCGAATATCTACACAAGCGCCAGGTGGAGGGTTATTTGCGCCAGGAGATCGACCCGACGTTTCTTGTGCAGGTGATGGGTATGACCTTCGCCATGCGTGCTATTGGTCGTGGGCTGTATAGCCAATTCCCCTCTGGTACCCTGCCTCGCGAGGCTCTGATCGATCAACTGGTTTCGTTGCTACTCTATGGTATTGTCCGTCGGGAGCCATTCGCGCAAAATAACGAGTAAAACACGGATACTTGCTCTTTTTTTCGTGTATCTTCCCAGGCAAAACGTGTTTTTAGAGAGGAAATTTGAGCGCATGCAAACAAATATACAAGCAACGCGACGCACTGGTAAGCTAGAATACAAGTGGGTTCTCGCCATGGTGGTGATCCTGGGTGTTTTTATGAGCATCCTGGACTCGACTATCGTGAATATCGCCATCCCGCGTCTGCAAACTGCCTTTGGCGCTGATCTCCACAGTGTACAATGGGTGCTGACTGGCTATATCCTGGCTCAGGGTGTGGCTACCCCGCTGGCAGCTTTCTTCGCGGACACATTCGGTATCAAGCGCTTCTATATGTTCTCACTCGCCGCTTTTACCGTGGGATCGGCCCTCTGTGGTATTGCCTGGAGCCTGCCCGTGCTGATTTTCTTCCGTGTGTTACAGGGACTGGGTGGTGCGGCTCTCTTCCCACTCTCGATTACTCTGCTCTTCCGTGCGTTCCCACCTGCTGAACGCGGTATAGCTATGGGGTCCTTTGGTGTACCAGCCCTGCTAGCTCCGGCGATTGGGCCGACTCTGGGTGGCTACCTAGTGACATACTCTGGCTGGCAGTTGATCTTTTACATCAATCTGCCCATTGGCCTGCTGGCCCTGCTGCTCACAGCCTTGTTTATCCACGAGTATCGTCCGGCTAGGCACCCGCGTTTCGACTTCCTGGGTTGCATCTTTGTGTCCGTGGGCCTAGCAACCACTCTCTACGCCCTCTCTTCAGCGAGCACCGATGGTTGGGGTTCGGGGATAGTGCTGGGGTGCCTTGGCATTGGCCTGTTCTCGTTGGTGCTCTTTGTGATCACTGAGATAATGGTCGCCAATCGTGGAGGTGATCCGCTGCTAGATTTGCGACTGTTCGCCAATGGACCGTTTCGTTCAGCCATGATCGCGAACGTTTTTGTGATTTTCAGTCTTTATGGTGGCCTCTTCCTGTTCCCCATCTACCTGCAAAACCTGCGTCAATTGAGTGCTTTCCAGGCTGGCCTGATCCTCTTGCCCCAGGCGCTCGCCTCGATGGTCAGCGTACTGGTTGGCGGACGGCTGGTGGATCGCATAGGCGTACGCGCAGTAATGATTCCTGGTCTGATCGTGCTGGGCGTGGCAACCTGGCAATTGACCTTTCTGAATACCTACACGCCCTATGGCTGGTTCCAGTTTTTGCTCATCCTGCGCGGTCTGGCTCTTGGCCTGTGCGTCCAGCCGCTGACCGTAGCCATGATGTCAGATGTCCACCCTCGCCAACTCACCCAGGCTTCGGCACTGAGTACGGTGGGTCGCGCAGTTGCTAGCTCGGTGGGTATCGCTATTCTAGCTACAGTGGTCCAAACGCAGTCCGTTGTCCACTTTGGCCACTTGGTCGAGCAGGTGACGCCGTTCTCAAAGCTCGGTGGGCTAGTGTTTGGTTTGCAGGCGTACTTTGTAGCGCATGGCGCGAGCCTTGCCTCTGCTCACGCTGCTGCTTTGCAGTTGATTGCGCTGTTTATACGGGGCCAAGCATTTCTTCTATCGATGCAGGACGCGCTTCGGCTGACAATCGTTACCATCGTTGTGGCCTTGATCGCCGTTTTCTTCGTGAACAATAAGAGTAAGGCTCGACCAATTCATCCAGCTTCAGTTACTTCGTCCGCTCAACCTGAGCATGACGGAGAGATGGCTGCTGCTGAGGCGATGATGGCTGGTTAAAGATGTGAGTCCACAGATTATAGAAGAGAAAGATTTTTCTCCGTTCTTTTTATCTTTGATTAAAGGAGTTTTGAGCATGTTTCGTCGCATAATGATCCCGATCCTCGTTTTTGTAGCTCTGTTAGCCATCCTTGGTGGCGTGGGCTACTGGGTCTACGACGGCTATACGTATTACCATACCGATGATGCCCAGGTCAGCGGCCAGGTGCTCAACATCAGCGCCCAGGCGGCTGGTACGTTGACCTCACTGACTGCCACCGTTGGAGAGACGGTCAGTGCTGAGCAGGTGATTGGCACCATTACCATGCCGCCAGCCGCCGCTGCTGGTCCAGTCAGTGCTCCCCTCACGGTGAACGTGACCAGCCCGATAGATGGCACGATTGTGCAAGTGCCTGCGGTCCAGGGCCAGGGGGTCGCGCCAGGTCTGCAACTGGTGACAGTAACGAATTTGAATGCCCTAACTATCACGGCATATGTCGATGAAAGCGCGATTAACAACATCAGCGTCAATCAGGCCGTTGATATTCATATTGATGCCTACAGCGATACTAGCTTTACCGGCCATGTTGCACAAATCGTGCAGGCAACAGCGGGCCAGTTCTCACTACTGCCTAATCAGGATCCCACGAGCGGTAACTTTACCAAAGTGAGCCAGCGCATCCCGGTCCTGATTACGCTGGATAAAAATAACAAGGATGTTGTGCCTGGTATGAGTGCTGAAGTTACGGTACATTTGCATTAAACATTTTCGCCACATAATGCGGCAAAGAGGAGGTTGTTGTGAATATTTTGATTATTGGCGGCCTGTTGGGCCTCGCCGTTATAGCGATCCTGGGCGCAGTTCTGCTGGGGATTGGTGAGGATCGGGCGGAGAAAGCACGCAAGGCGAATGGTGCGGCGCTGCTCTCTCAGTCGTCTCAAACTGGTCAACTTCCCGCGTTCATCGAAGAGCAGCAGCTCACGCTCCATAAAAGCGGCCACTTGGCGCTGCCTAACGAGGAAGAACGCCTGACGATCCTGCATGGCCAGGTGCACGAAATTACCAGCGAACTGCGCACCCTGGCGCATAAGGCAGGTGAACTAGAACTGCGTCTGAACAATTTGAGCGAAGTGCTCGAACATCAGCAGTATCGTCCGCTCGATGTTTCCGGCCAGTTCTATGCGCCTAGGACCGATACATCCTCGCTGTAAAGACATTATGGCAGAGCTTGTTATACGTGTCAATTTAAAAATGGTCGAGGTTGTTCAATGGTGAGGAAGGTGCTAGCAGATTAATGCGCCAGCCAACAGGACGCAGGTCATCCGGGTTCTGTTGGCTGGTACATGCATATTGCCGGTATTTGATCAAGCTCATACTATAGCCGCGCTTGCTTTCGTGATATACTTCTGCCATACGCACTATTCAGCCTTTTCGCGACTCTACTGTATGACGAAGGAGAGCCTTTCTTATGTCTGATTCTGCTCAGCGCGTGTCCACTTTTGGCACGACTATTTTCACCGAAATGAACCAACTTGCCCAACAGCACCAGGCGCTTAACCTTGGGCAGGGCAAACCTGATTTTGATACATTGCCGGAGATTCTTGACCGATTGAAGTATTTCCTCTCGACTGGTCAGCACAACCAGTACGCGCCCGGACCCGGCACACCATCCTTACGCCAGGCCGTCGCGACTCACGCAGCGCGTTTCTACGACCTGAAGATTGACCCGGCTGCTGGCGTGATCGTCACTGCTGGCGCGACTGAGGGCATTTTTGCTGCCATCCTGGGGCTGGTCGATCCTGGTGATGAGGTGATCGTGATTGAGCCGGTCTACGATTCGTACGTGCCCAATCTCGTGATGGCCAACGCTCGCCCGGTCTATGTGCCCCTGCACGCGCCGGACTGGACCCTTGATCCCGCCGAGCTACGTGCCGCGTTTAGTACACGTACACGTGCCCTTATCCTCAACAGCCCACACAATCCTACCGGGCGTGTCTTTACGCGTACAGAACTGGAAATGATCGCACAACTCTGCATCGAGCACGATGTGACCGTTATCGCTGATGAAGTGTATGAACATCTCTGTTTCGCACCCGCGACTCATCTACCCATCGCCACGCTACCCGGCATGTTTGAGCGTACCGTCACGATTAGTAGCGCAGGCAAACTGTTTAGCGCCACTGGCTGGAAAATCGGCTGGGTTTCTGGGCCACCGAAGCTGATCGAGGGCGTCGGGCGTGCGCATCAATTTATCACCTTTGCCGTGCATCATCCCACGCAAGAGGCTATTGCGTATGCGTTGAACTTGCCGGATTCCTACTATACCGACTTTCAAGCGATGTATACCGCTAAACGTCAGTTAATGATGCACGCACTTGACCACTCTGGTATGACGTATCGCGTTCCCGAAGGCACGTATTTCTTGCTAGCCGACTATTCCGCCGTCTTCCAGGGCAGCCCGCTGGAATTTGCACGCTACCTCACCAGCGAGATCGGCGTGGCCTGTATCCCACCCACCTCGTTCTATAGCGCCGAACATGCCCATTTGAGCCAGGGCTACGCACGTTTCGCTTTCTGTAAAAGTGACGAGATGCTCGTGCAAGTGCAAAAGCGTTTAGAGAAACTAATAGCGCGATAGAGCAGACAAAAGCGGCAGATTGGGAGCCGGAGGCTAGCGCCGGCTCTCATCCTCCATCCGGGTGATTGTCACCATCTTCTGACAAAAAACCGTTGACAAAATCTGAATTGTCGTGTACTATACAGGACGTGCGGTACAGAGTCATGGATTTCTTCCAACACTCCTTTTCGTGCGGTAATCGGGCGTGGCCAAGTGGTAAGGCAGCGGTCTTTGGATCCGCCATCCCAAGTTCGAATCTTGGCGCCCGAGCCTCTTTCTATGGGCAGGAACGTGTCTGCGGTCTGTTCGTTTTGGCAGGCAGTAGGCACGCGCACCTGTTCCCCGACAAGGTATCTATTTCACTTGTCACATGTTCCTCACATCAAAAATCACAAAAGGTTGAATTTTTTCAGCTATGGATACAACATACGCAACTGTCGTACTTGCTGCCGGGAAGGGGACGCGTATGCGCTCCAAGCTTCCCAAAGTGCTGCACCAGGTAGCAGGTCTGCCTCTGCTGGCCCATGTTCTCAATGCCGTTGAAGCCATTCCCAATGCGCCCGCGTTCGCGCCACTTCAATCCTCGCTGACGGGTCATCGTCCCGTGGCTGTGGTTGGCTATGGGGCTGAGCATGTTGCCGCAAGCTTTGGTGAACGCTGCTTGTACGCGCTCCAAGCCGAGCAGTTGGGCACGGGACACGCCGTTTTGATGGCTCAGGAAGAAGTGAACGCTCTCCAGCCGCAGCCTGCTATTGTGCTGGTCTGCTATGGCGACACGCCCCTGGTGACTGGCGAGGTGCTGGCACGGCTGCTGGCCGAACATGTCGCACGTCAGGCCACTATTACGTTTCTGACAGGTTTCGCCGAACTGCCCTCGGATTATGGCCGTGTCGTGCGTGATGCTGACGGGCGTGTGCTGGAAATCATCGAGGTCAAGCGAGCCAGTGCAGAACAGAAGCAGATTCGCGAAGTCAACTCCGGTGTCTATTGTTTCGAGCGTGCCTGGCTCTGGACCGCACTGGCGACTTTGCCGCGCAATCCCGGCGGCGAATATTTCCTGACAGACCTGATCGGTATCGCCAGTGCACAGGGACGAACTATCGCGACGGTGGTTGGTTCGCTGGATGAGACTATTGGGATTAATAACCGGGTTCAATTGGCGGAAATGGAGCAATTGCTGCGGCGGCGCATTTTGGAGAAGCATATGTACGCTGGCGTAACGGTTATCGATCCTGCTACGACATACATTGGGATTGAGGTTGAGATCGGTATGGATACGATTATTCTGCCCGGTACAAGCATGAGCGGCTCTACACGCATCGGCTCCAACTGCCGGATCGGCCCTGGCACAGTCATTGAGAATTCGACGCTCGGAGACAGATGTATCGTGAGCCAGTCGGTGCTAGAGGAGACGACTTTCGAGGAGGGCGTGAGCATCGGCCCCTTTAGCCATTGTCGTCCAGGCGCGTATCTCGCACGGAATGTACGTATGGGGAATTTTGGTGAAGTCAAAAATTCCTATATTGGCCCGGAAACAGATATCCATCACTTTAGCTATATCGGTGATACCACGATAGGCGAGGGTGTGAATATTGGAGCGGGTACTGTGACGTGTAATTATGATGGTGTGCGCAAAAATAGAACCATTATTGGGGCTGGTGCATCCATTGGAAGTGATACAATGTTAGTAGCTCCAGTCACAATAGGTGAGCATGCGGTAACAGGAGCCGGTTCTGTGGTGAAACACGATGTCCCGCCGGGAACAGTGGTGGCAGGCGTGCCCGCACGCGTTCTGCGCTCTCCGCAATCGGTGGATGCGTCCATCGCTGACGGCAATAAGAAGGGGTAAAAGGAAATCTATGGACGGTGGTGGCCTACCAGAGGCGGCCCTAGCGGTCGCCCAAGCCACAAGCATTTTTCAGTGGCCGCAATTTGATACAGAGGCGTGGCTTCAATTGATGTTGCTTGGTATTATGCTGATCTTATGTGCTCTGGCATCTGCCTCTGAGACGGCCCTGACCTCAGTCAGCCGCATCAAGCTGAAAAATCTGGTCGAGGAAGGCGATAAAAAAGCCAAGGAGATTGAACAACTGCTGGCTAATCCCAACATCTTTCTCTCAACCATTTTGGTCGTCAATAGTGTCGCGGTGATTATCGCTTCGAGCTTGGCGACAGTGCTTGCCCTGCGTTTCTCTTCATCTTTGGGTGAACTCATCTCAACCATTCTCATTTCTCTCGTGGTCTTAATCTTTTGTGAAATCACGCCGAAAACTGCTGCTGTGCAGAATCCTATGCGTTGGGCACGCTCTCTGGTCGGCTCTGTGAGCGCTACGGCTTGGCTGCTGCGTCCGCTTGTTTGGACATTAAGCATGGCAACGAATAGTCTGGTGCGCCTGTTGGGTGGTCGTGCCGTGCGTCATGGGCCGTTTGTGACAGAGGAAGAATTGCGCCTGCTCGTGACAGTCGGCGAAGAGGAAGGCGTGCTGGAAGAGGAAGAGACGGAGATGATTCACAGCATCTTCGAGTTCTCCGATACCCCTGTGCGCGAGGTGATGGTTCCGCGTATCGATATGGTGGTTCTTGAGAGCGATGCGACCTTTGACCAGGCGGTGGACTTGGCTCTGGAAGGCGGCTTCTCGCGTATTCCTGTCTACGAAGAGAGTATTGATAACATCATTGGCGTGTTCTACACCAAAGATATGCTCAAACAGTTGCGTGAGGGTCACTCTGCGCAGCCTATTCGCAACTTGGTGCGCCCAGCCTACTTTGTGCCTGAAACCAAGAAACTGGATGATCTCCTGCACGAAATTCGCCAGAAGCGTGTGCACATGGTGATCGTCATCGACGAATATGGCTCCGTCGCTGGTCTGGTGACGATTGAAGACCTGGTGGAAGAGATCGTAGGCGATATTCAGGACGAGTATGACCACGAAGAAAAGTTGTATGAACTGCTCAACGCGAACGAATCCATCTTTGCCGCAAAAATTAGTATTGACGAGTTCAACGACATTATGGAAACTAAGTTGGAGAACGAGGACTACGATACGCTGGGTGGTTTTCTCTATGCCCAACTCGATAAAATTCCCGTGGTGGGTGATAGTATCACCTTTGGCGATCATCGCTTCACGGTGCAGACCACGCGTGGTCGGCGTATCGCCAAGGTACAGGTAGAGCGCCTGTCCACATCTCATATTGTGAAAATGGAAAATTCGCCGCTTTTGCTGAGAAATGAATCCACAACGGGCGAAAAGCCGCCCGATCAGGATTTGCCCCAGCAGAGGCAGTCGCGTGCTTTGCATTAGGGAGAGAGGCCAGCTATGAGCATTTCGACAATGTTGCCGCGTGTTGTGCGCGTCGTAGAGGTTGGCCCGCGTGATGGCTTGCAGAACGAGACGGCGCTGGTGCCAACTGCACAAAAGATACAGTTTATCCAGATGTTGGCCGATGCGGGCTTGCCGGTTGTCGAGGCCACCTCGTTTGTGAGTCCGCGTGCCATTCCCCAACTCAGGGATGCGAGCGAGGTGATGGCAGGCCTCGCGTGCCTGCCTACCACCTCGTATCCCGTTCTGGTTCCCAATCTCAAGGGCATGGAGCGAGCTATTGCTGCCGGTGTTCGCGATATTGCCGTGTTTACTGCGGCTAGCGAGAGTTTTACCCAACACAATATTCACACAACTATTGCGGAGAGTCTGGCCAATTTTCGCCCAGTTGTCGCGCAGGCTCAGCAGGCTGGCATCTCCGTACGTGGCTATATTTCTACGGTGTTTGGCTGTCCTTACGAGGGCGCGGTGGACCAGCAGCAGGTTTTGCATGTGGCCCGCGAGTTGTTGGCAATGGGCATCAGCGAACTGTCGTTGGGGGATACCATCGGTGTCGCTACACCCAATCAGGTGGTTGACGTGCTCGGCCTGTTGACCAACGAGGGCCAGATACCGCTTTCCCAACTAGCCGTTCATTTCCACGATACACGCGGCACCGCTTTGGCAAACGTTCTGATGGCTTTGCAACTGGGCATCACCATCATCGATTCCTCGGCAGGCGGCCTGGGTGGCTGTCCCTACGCGCCGGGAGCTGCTGGCAATCTGGCTACCGAAGACCTGCTCTACATGTTGCACGGTCTAGGTATCTCAACAGGTGTCGATTTAGAGAAGGTTGTGGCGGCTACACAGTTTATCGCGTCGTTCCTGGATCATGCGCCGACGAGTAAGTATTATCAGGCGGCGCTGGCGGCCAAGAACCTAGGAGCCGGAGGCTAGCGCCGGCTCCATCCGTTCGCTCCTCTTCTTGCATGTGTGCGTGAGAACCTCAACGACTCTCCAGATATTTAATCGCTGCAATCAACTGTGTATCGTTGCTTTGCAAGATTTGCGTCAGGGTCATATGGGCCTGGTTAGCGACATCGGGCGTCAGGATGTTCGCGGGGTCCATCGCTATATTGAAGGGAGCGCCGAGGCTGGGCGTAATCCCATTTGCACGGATAAAGCGCCCTTTGGGAGTCAGCCATTCGGAGGTGCCGATCAGGACTGCTGAGCCATCGCTGAGTGGGAATTCTTGCAGGACGGTGCCGGTACCAAAGGTTTTACTGCCCATAATCATCGAGCGCCCATTGTCTTGTAACGCGCCCGACACGATCTCAGCCGCGCTGGCTGTGTCGCCGTTGACCAGCACGATCATCGGGATGCCCGTGTCTACCGTTGCGCCGGTAACGTTGAACTTAGTCTGATTGCCCGAACTATCCTGCTCGATCAGCACGGTGCCGCTGGCCATAAACTCGCTGGCTGTGTTGATAGCCTCTTGCAGATAGCCGCCGGGATTGCCGCGTAGATCCAGGATAATCTTGGTGGCGCCATCTTGCTTGGCTTGCAGGATCACCGTTTTGAGTTGGTCAGAGACGCCGTTAGCGAACTGGACGATTTGGATATGCGCGATATGATCCTCCGGGATATAGTGCATAACCACGTTGGGTACCTGAATTTGGGCACGTTGGACAGGAATGTTCAATACCTGATTTGTCGCGGAGCGCCTGACAGTGAGGGTGACGGTTGTTCCCGTTGGTCCCTCGATCAAGGGCTGGACTGCGCTGAAATCCATGCCAACCACATTCTTGCCGTTGACCTCAATAATCACATCGCCATGCTGCAACCCAGCTTTCTCGGCGGGTGCGCCAGGGATGGTTGAGGTGATAATAATATCTTTCGTCTTAGGGTCCTGGTGAATATAGACGCCAATGCCCGCGAATGTTCCGCTGAGCGATTGTTGTTCCGCTTGCACATCCTGGGGCGTCAGGAAGCGCGTATGGCCGGTATCGCCCAGGCCGGTCAACATGCTCTTGATCGCGTCATAGGACAGTTGTTTGTAGTTGACAGCTTTGCGATCAACATAATTCTGATCGACGATGCGCCAAGCTTGTTGGATCAGGCTGGCATATTTTTGTGAATCGGGACTAGCTGTAAAGAAGGAAGTGGTATACGCCTGGTGGGAAAACCAGCCACCGAGGAAAGCAAGCGCCATAAAAGCCAGAGTGATTACCACCTGGTTAAAAATACGCTGGCGACGCAGCCTTCGCTCGTCTTTGACCGATGTTTGTGTTGCTGTTGTTCCCTGCATCTGCATTTCTCCATCAGATAGCGGGGATTGTGCATGCGGTGGTACTATTTGCTGGTCGTTCTTCTCAGACTGTTCATACCAGCGAGGATCGTCATCAAATCTCACCTGGAGCCTCCCATACTCGTATTTTTAAACATCGTAGTGTGGCACAATAGTTTTAAGCATTTAGGAACTATCTACTCTCTTGATTGTACCTTAAAAGACTGCATTTGGAAACGCCAATGGACTCTGTTAGAAGAAAGGCAGAGGTGCAATTCTGATAGAACTGCACCTCTGCCTTATACCTGTTGGGTGAATCTGCCTGGCGTCTGGCCCTGATAAGAAGGTTCTCCTCCTGGCCGCATGTGCGAGAAAAACCGTATACACTCCACGCTGATGTTGGCACACACAACCGTAACGAAGCAATGTGCCACATTCCCACAACAGCTTACGATGCGAAACGGTTTGCCCACATGGCCTGAGAGGGTCGGCGAAGGGCAGAGCAAACACTAACTCTCAGACTGCATACTGACCGCTTCGCTTTTTTCCGAAACGGGAGTTGGCGTTGGAGGCAGCGTCGAGACATCTGGTGTGGCTGTTTCTGTTTCTGCCTCTTTCCCATTGGTTGCAGGAGCGGAGCGTGTTCTTTCTGGAGCAGCGGCCTGTTTTTTCAGTGGTTCCCAGCCAGGCGCACGCGAAACAGTCATAGACATCATTCTGCCTTCCATCATTGGGGAGCGCTCAATCACCGCCGAACCTTTCAGCACGTCCGCGATCTCGTCGAGCAGCTTGCGCCCAATGTCTGGGTGACGCATTTCCGCGCCTCGGAACTGTACGCTGACGCGTACTTTATCCCCGTCGGCCAGAAACTCCTGAATCTTGCGCGTTTTCACTTCGACATCGTGGTCGTCTGTACGCGGACGCATACGAATCTCTTTAAGAGTAATCGTCTTCTGATTCTTACGTGCCTCATTTTCCTTTTTGGCTTGCTCATATTTAAAACGACCGTAGTCCATGAGCTTGCAGACTGGCGGAATGGCGTTGGGTGATATTTCAACCATATCGAGATTGCGCTCACGGGCGATGTCGAGTGCTCGTATAGGGGACAACACCCCGATCATCTCGCCGTTTTCGTCAATCAAACGCACTTCACGCGCACGTATGCGCTCATTCACCCGCGTCTCGCGCGGACGGTCATTTCCCCGAAAATCCCTGTTAATAGGCCGGACCTCCTTTTTTCTTGTGAAATTGGCTAACGTTTTTTTTCTTAAGTTTAGCACATCTGTTAAACCTGCTGAAGCGCCCCTACATGTACGCGGAACTCTCTCCAGACGCCCGACAAAGGGAGCCTGGGGGACACTTCTTTGCCCGCTGCACCCATGCGTGTAAAGTGTAGCATACCCACCTATGCAAGTCAAATTGAACCATAAGGTCTACGCTGAGGGCTTTTTGTGATAATGTAGCGACACACAGCGTTATCGTTGATAGTATCAGTCCCACGAGTGAGACTTTGCCTGTTTTTATGAGCGGGTTTGTATCCCAGTTTCTCTGCATTATTCATAATTGAGAAGGAAAATACGTCTATGAGGACTAGGAAAACTGACCGAGCGTGGCTGTTTTTCGTAGATGTCAGGCGCAGTATGTCTACTCCGCGCAAAAACGGGCCTATTGGCTTTTTGCTTCTGACAAGTTTTCTGCTGGCCTTTCTCGTGGCTTGTTCAAACCCACTGAGCAACAATGCGCCAACATCGCCATCAGCAACTCTCACGCGGTCGGTGCCCACCTTGGTACCCACATCGACGCTCACACCAGACGCGTTGCAGGCTGTGAAAACCAAAGTATTGCAGATTATGGCCAAGATGTCGTTAGAACAGAAATTAGGACAATTGATTGCTGTAGAGTACCTGGGCAACAATTACCAGGGAACTGGCTTACAGTATATGGTCAAGCAGCAGTATGTAGGGGGAGTGCTCTACCAGACCGTCAACCACAATTTTGAGCCGCCAAATGATACCGTTGCAGGGATGGCTGCGTTTTCAAGCCAGGTTCAACAAGATGCACTGATTCCCTTGCTGCTTGGTACCGACCAAGAGGGAGGCCTCGTCAATCGTTTGTTGACTTTTCATGGCCCCCTGCCCTCTGCCGAAGCCATGGCGGCCAAAGGTAATCCACAATATGCCTTTGATCAGGGCAAACAGGCGGCACAATGGATGGTGGCCCTGGGGATAAATGCCGATCTGGCACCAGTGGTGGATGTGCATACAGTCAATCCGCCTGTTCTCGTATCGCGTATGTTTGGGAACGACCCGCAGGCTGTTGAGACTTACGCAGGCGCTTTTCTGGATGGCTTGCAACAGAATGGGATCGCTGGCTGCCTCAAGCATTTCCCTGGCCTTGGCGCGGTAACGTCCGACCCGCATTTTGGTCTGCCGACGATCAAGCGCAGCATGAGCGACCTGGAGAATATTGACCTAGCACCGTACAAAGTGATGATCGCCAAGAATCATCCGGCCATGATTATGGACACGGATGTCGTTATGTCGGCGATTGATCCCACGTTGCCAGCGGAACTTTCGCCCAAAGCAATCAACGGCGTTTTGCGCGGGGATCTTGGCTATAACGGGGTGGTGATTACTGATGGGTTGTACATGCATGGTATCACTGAGCATTGGTCGTTGGGCGAAGCCTCTGTGCTGGCGCTTCTTGCTGGCAATGACCTGATTGAGGGACCATATAGCGTTTCTCAGGTTGCTTCAGTCCTCGCTGCGTTCCATCAAGCACTGCAAAGTGGCAGGCTGACTGAGGCACGCATCGATCAGTCCGTGGCGCGTATCTTACTCATGAAGGTTGAAACCGGGATCATCAAGTAGGAGCAGCAAATCCGAAGTCTTATGAAGAATGGCCTGACAACGGTGAAACCGTTGTCAGGCCATTCTTCATAAGACTTCGGATTTATAAATACTCGTGAATACGCTCGCACTTCAAACGTAGTGTGACACGTTGTTCTTTTGAAAATTGGTCAGTCATCTGTAGTGCCGCTTTTTCTTCGCCATGATAGCGAGCCGATAGACGATGAATATCGCGCTGAGCAATCTCAGGATCGTCGATCATCTCAACTGTACCGCTGATAGTGAGATAGCGGTAGCCATCCTCAACGCAGATCGAGATGCGTGGCTCTCGGCGCAGATTGCGCTCTTTCAGGCGTCCAGCTTTGGTGTTCATTACGATGGTATCCTCGTCAAGTAGATACCACATCGTCGTTTGTTGAACAGCGCCATCCGTGTTGAGTGTAGCCAGAACAGCGAAGCGCTTCTCATTCAAGAACGCACGCGCTTTTTCAGATAAAATTGCCATATCAATCCTTTCAACTCATACATCCAGCAATGTGGTTCAAATAGCGAAACGCGCTATATTGAACCAGTTGCTATCGGAACATTCAAGTTTTTCCAAATCATTGGGTGTATCAATATCCAATGCCAAGTGAGCATTGCGTAAAAGTGCATAGCTGAGATTTCTTGTCTGGGCGGCTTGAATATAGGCTGGTAGGCTGTTGGGGCCGAAGAGATAGGGCAGTGCCAGCGGCGGACGCGTCAGCAGCGCGTTTGTCCCTGTGCCATCGCTTGAGCCGGCTAACACAACCTGAGCGTGCTCTGTCGCTTGCAACAGCGCGAAAATGTCCTCTTGCGCTAGCAGAGGGAGATCCGCTGAAATAGTCAGCAACCCCATATTTTGCAGCAGATGCCCCACGTTCTCTGCCTGTTCTCTTTCCAACCTACCTTGTGTGCGGTGAATTGTCCAGGCATCATGCTGCCACGTTGTTGTGGCCTCCAAAATAGTGTGTGCAGCCTCCTGAAGTGCTGGGTTATGTCCTTGCTGTGTCTCGCGCAGAGGTTGCGCACCCCAGCCTTGAACCAGTTCGAGTACTCTGGAATCGGCGCTGACCACAAAGACCTGCTCAAACACCTCGCTCTTGTGAAGCATCTGAACGACGTGCTGGAGCATATCCAGTACCAATCTCACACGTTGCTGGGGTGAGAGATGAGGTGCTAGGCGGCTCTTCGCCAAATCCAGAGCTTTCACCGGTATCAGGG
Source organism: Ktedonobacteraceae bacterium (assembly GCA_039923935.1). Classification (GTDB taxonomy): domain Bacteria; phylum Chloroflexota; class Ktedonobacteria; order Ktedonobacterales; family Ktedonobacteraceae; genus Paraktedonobacter. The sequence continues at coordinate 17,538 of JBDTBU010000378.1, forward strand.
CTGAATATTTCATATAGTCACAAAGATAATCTTAACTCTCTAGTGCATTGAATGGAACCTGCTCATGCCAGCCGCTTCCAAAACAGTGCGGGCCAGGGCAGCCTTGGTCGCGGAATCGCGCATAATCGTATCGGTTGCAATGGCGGGAATGCCCAGATCCTCGATAGCGGCGAGCAGGTGTGCATCTTGCTGGTCGATGACCATGACATCGAGGAAGTCGCGATAGTGGCGGGCCACGCCTACTGCCGAGACCTCCATATGCATGCCGCTCATCAGCTTATCGGCTGGCCCTTTGATGGGTGCACCGCCGACGATTGGGCTGACTGCGACGATCATGCCGCTGGCCTCGTGCAAGACATCGTGGATGCCAGGCACAGCCAGAATGCTGCCGATGCTCACGAGCGGATTGCTTGGCGCGATGAGAATGGCCTCCGCTTGCTTGAGAGCGTCCAGCACACCCGGCGCGGGCTTGGCCGAACTGGCCCCCACAAACGTGATATCCTGTACAGGATCAGAACACCGCCGTTTGACCATATATTCCTCAAAGTGCAACAGCCCAGCAGGCGTCAGTACATGCGTTTGCACCGACTGGTCGCTCATGGGGAGCAGGCGCAATTTCAGACCCAGGCTTGCTCGTAGATCATTAGTAATCTCGCTCAACGTTTGGCCCTGGCGCAGACGTTGCGTACGGTGAATGTGCGTCGCTAGGTCGCGATCTCCTAGCATAAACCAGTCCTCGTTGCCATAGCTGGTCAACTGCTGCATCGTGTGATAGGTATCATCTATGAGACCCCAGCCTTGGGACTCGTTAACCAGACCCGCCAGCGTATACATCACGATATCCAGGTCAGGCGCAACATACAGACCATAAAATTCGCGATCATCGCCTGTATTCACAATTACGGTGATTTCCTCCTGGGGAACCACCTGCACAAGACCCTGTAAGAAGCGTGCAGCACCTACGCCACCAGCCAGAACTACAATCATCGTAACAACCCTCTAATCAAAACGAACGATCAACGAAGATAAAGGCAGGCGTTCCCGACGTTTGGGGTCAGCCGCTGCGTAGCCCAACGTAATCAGTGCTTGGGGTAGCAGCCGAGTATCCAGGTCCAGCGCATGGCAAACCACCTCTGGACAGAAGAGTGGTGCACACATCCAGCCGCCATCCAGGCCAAGGTCGTAGGCCGTCAGCAGCATATTCTGGATCGCCGCGCCCAGACTTTGGATCGCCATGGTTGTCTCGTCGTTTTGCCTCTGCTCATCGGGATAGCGGTCCAGATCTTCCAGATACAGACAGGGCAGGATCAGCGCCGGAGCGTGCAGGATGCGTTGGCGCGACTTCTCCAAACGCAGCCTGACGATCTCCTCAGCCTCTCTATCCATCTCCAGATTTTTTTGCCAGGTCTCGCCCATAAAATCAGCGAGACGCTCTTTGATCTCCAAGCGTGTCAGCACAACAAAGCGCCAGGGCTGGCGGCCATGAGGCGATGGTGCCCAACGTGCGGCTTCTAGCACCTGCTCGATCATAGCGCGTGGAACTGGCGTCGGTTGGTACTGACGTACGCTACGCCGCCCCTGGATCAGTTCGGCTAGGTTGTCAGCACGTTTGGGACGTGTGATAGCTTGTGGTTGAGCATCTATTGCCATTGTTTGCCTTTTAACTTGCTTATACTTTTAGGACGCCACCCCGCCCCTCGCGTCTGGCGTACCCTCGTGTCCGGCGCACATGGCTACCATTAGCGAAACATATCGGTAGCTGGGTCGCGCAGCAGCGTTTGTGCTGTGCTTGTGCCAGGCGTATAGGCGTAGCCACGGATCAGTGCTACCGGCACGCGGTCAATTTTGCCCATGACCAGTTCTGCTGCCGCCGCCAATTCGTCGGCCACTGCGATTACGCTGGCGTGCAGTTCATAGCCGTAGGGATCAACTTGCCCGCGATAATCGCTCAACGGCTCTAAGCCCGCCACGCCGATAGCCATATTGACCTGCCCATTGCGCCAGGGTCGGCCCCAGGTGTCCGAGATAATCAGTGCAATCTCAAAGGCAGCACCCTCGCCGCTCAATTCCTGCAAACATCCACGCAATTCGTTGGCCGAACGATCAGAATCGACTGGCAGCAGTGTTACTTCGCCTGTGCCACCGCTCACGTTGGACTCATCGATACCTGAATTTGCGCAGATAAAGCCTTGCTGGGTCTCAGTAATCAAGACGCCGTGGCTCATACGTACAATGCGTTTGCTCTCACGCAAAACCGCCTCGATCTGGCGGGGATCTTTGCCACCGGCTTGTGCCGCGATGTGAGCGAACTCAGATGGTTCGATCTCAGCCAGTTTCACCACGCGTCCCTCGGCCTTCGAGACAATTTTCTGGGTCACGACCAGGATATCACCTTGTTGCAAGGTCAGTTGTTGTGCCCGTATTGCTTCATAGATAAGAAGGCCCAGGTTGGTCCCTGGGGCAATCTCGCCTATGCCAGTAATTGGTACGATGCGTATCTCTGTGTTCAAGCTCTGCCTTTCTCATTCCCCAAATGCGGCTACCCCCTTTTAGATGCTGACATTATACTTTCTGGTAGAGCCTCACTGCAAATTATGAAGTGTTAGCATCATTCAGATAGGCGGCAGATTCCCCTATTCCCTTTCCATCATCCACAGAAATGAATGTTTTTGAAGATTGCTCCCCCTTTGCGTCTCTTAGCAGTATACCAGTGCATCTGTAGTTTGTAGTATGAACAGCGTCTATTTGATGGGGATCACAGGACTATTTGGCTAGCTGACCTGATTACTAGCTCTACACACCTCTTCGTTCTACTGCAACAAGTATTGGCCTCGTCGCACCGACGAGACCAAGCAGGCGATTGGGAAAATGCATATGCAGGATAGCTTGAAGAGGTAGAGTATAAGCTATGCCAGATGAGCATACACAGCAGTAGTAATCACTGATTACCACTGCCGTGTATGCTCATCTGGTATAGCGTGAACATTCTTCTAACGACGCCTATACTTAATCCTGCATCAGCCTGCGCAGTACAGCCAGCAGAATGCCACCGTTCTTGTAATAGGTGACATCAATGGGGCTGTCCAGGCGTGCGATGGTTTGGAAGTCGAAGGTCGAGCCATCCTCGCGGGTGACTTTGACCGTGATCTCCTGGCGCGGCTTGAGGCCACTTTCGATGCCTACGATATCGTAGACCTCGTGCCCGGTGAGGCCGAATGTCTCTTTGCTTTCGCCTGGCTTGAATTGTAGGGGCATGATACCCATGCCGACGAGGTTGCTGCGGTGAATACGCTCGAAGCTCTCAGCGATGGCCGCACGCACGCCCAGCAACAACGGACCCTTGGCAGCCCAGTCGCGTGAACTGCCAGAGCCGTACTCTTTACCTGCGATTAGGACCAGTGGCACGCCCTCTTGCTGGTAGCGTTCGGACGCCTCGAAGATGGTAGTTTCCGCGCCATCGGGCAAGTGGACCGTGTAAAAGCCCTCTTTGCCGCTCACCATACGGTTGCGCAAGCGAATGTTGCCGAAGGTGCCGCGCATCATCAGTTCGTGATTGCCGCGTCGTGCGCCATAGGTGTTGAAGTCGCGACGCTCAACGCCATGCTCGATCAGGTATTGACCTGCCGGACTGGTTGTGCCAAAGCTGCCCGCTGGCGAGATATGGTCAGTGGTGATCGAATCATCCAGTACAGCCAGCGCTCGCGCCCCATGAATATCCTTGACTGGAGCTGGTTCCTGGGTCATGTTCTGGAAAAACGGCGGCTCTTGGATGTAGGTCGAGCTTGCTTCCCACTGGAAAAGCTGCCCTTCGGAATTAGGCAGTTTTTGCCAATGTTCATCACCCTCGAAAATCTGCCCATAGCTTCTGGTAAAAATCTCTGGCGTAATTGCTTGTGCCACTACATCCTGCACTTCTTTCTGCGTAGGCCAGATATCACGCAGATAGACCGCTTCGCCGTTGATATCCGTGCCAAGCGGTTCGTGCGTCAGATCGATATCGACGGTGCCAGCCAGGGCATAGGCGACCACCAGCGGCGGCGAGGCTAGGAAGCTAGCACGCACCTGTGGGTGAATGCGCCCCTCGAAATTGCGGTTGCCGCTTAATACGGCGGCCACGACCAGATCATTATCCTGCACCACTTTCGCAATCGGCTCGGAGAGCGGACCGCTATTCCCGATACAATTGTGGACCGCGACTGTACCTGCTACAAAGGCATGGAGATCGTTCACCGCTAAGTCGAACACTGCTCGCTTGCCTGCTGGTCGTCGTTCCACCACCTGGAGCGCGAGTGTCGGCAGAGTGAGTGCTTCCTTCTCTACACAGTAGCGCTTTGCAGTCTCTGCATCCGCCCGCGAGTGCAACGGGGCAAACCACTCACGCACGCCGATCTGGTTGAACAGTTCGACAGGGGATGGGAAGTCGCAGGCATCTCTATGCAGCGGTTGGAACTTGCGTGCCGTCGCTTGTGGCAGCCGTGCAAAGCGGTCGTGCCCTTCCAATAGCGCGTAGTGAGGGAAAACGACTGGCTCACGCTCCATCAACTCTACTGCCGCTTTCTGGCGTGCATGAGAGAACGAGAGTGCGTTGTCTGCCTGGTGTAACGCCTCCAGGCGCTCCGACATCCAGAGACGTTGCTGATGAATCTGGTTCACTAAACGCCAGTACACCGCCGCAGCGCTGGCTCGCAGAGCCTTGTCCACACAATAGCGGAATCCCACGTGTTCCACGAACGAGAGGCCATCAGGCAGCTTCAGGCGAACTTCCACGCGAGGGATACCATCTTGTGCTGCCGGGTACGAGGAAGCTGCGCGGCGTGTGGGATACTGGTAGACATTAGCTCCATTGGTTTTCACCCCGCAGCGTGCTAGCAGACGAATCACATCGTTCATAACCCGCTTGAGAGCCTCTACATGCTCCGGTATGGTACTTTGGGAATAGGCAGGTGCCTCAAGCGTTGCCTCATCCTCACTCTCGCCCCAACGGTGCAAGACAGGTGCATGGCCGTCTGCCCCGAAAAGTCCACCCAGGAACTCGCGCACCACTGTGAGAGGGCAGCTTTCATCCAGCACGAAGGCAGGGAGCGCTGGCACCTGCTGAATGCGCTGTCCGGTGCGCACGCCGGGCAACATGCTGATAGCGGCTGTGAGCGGCTGTGGTAGTACGATAGTCCACTTTTTCTCGTCATAGCGTGTTGCCGTAGGACGACAGCCAGTAAGCAGTTCAACATCATCGAGAACCGCCTCGCGATCCATGGCTTGTCCAACATGCATCCGGCCCTGTCCTGAGAGACTGATCGAGCCATCACTCAGCAAGTGGCCGAGCAGGCGTGCAAAGGCCAGAGTACGCAAGCGTTCATGCTCAGTGTCCATTGTGAACGTCAGTTTGCCCACATGTAGCATATAATCGGCTTCGTCGTCACCCCGTTCATCCAGCGGAGCCTCAAGACCAACCACAACGCGATCCTGGTCTAGTACAAGCTGGTCAGCGCGTACCCAGCGACCATCCGTGCAGAGGATCTTATGGTCAGGGGTGCAGACTAACGTGCGCCCGTCTTGCAGGATAAGTGAGACGCACTCGCGCTCGCCCTGAACCATCATCTCGGCCTGCATCGCTGTGCCTAGCCTGCCGTCCGCAGTGGGAGCGAATAACATCGCTCCGCCAGCACTCGGCATCTGCTCTATGCGCCGCGAAGTGCCGTTCGCAAGCAGGACAGGCGTGCCTTCCGTAATACAGGTCGTACATCCGTAACCGACCAGATGGAAGCGCAGCGCTTCCAAGTAAGGCATCAGTTCAGCGTTTTCCAAGTAGTCGATCACCGCACGCGAACCGGGCGCGAGGCTGGTCTTGACGGTTGGCTTAACCGTCAGACCGCGCTCGACGGCCTTTTTTGCTAGCAGACCGGCTGCTATCATCACCGAGGGATTGGAGGTATTCGTGCAGCTTGTAATTGCAGCGATTGCCACCGAGCCATCGGTCATATCCATGTGCATGTCGCCCATTTGTACCGGGACCATTTTGGGGTGCCCGTTGCGTCGCCCACCACCGTTGCCGTGCGTCGCCAGATCGTTGCTCAGATCCTCGTTCTGCATGACCGGATCGGGATCTGGATGTGCACCACCCTCGCCCGCATAGCGCATTACCGCACTCTCTGTCGTCACATTCGCCTTTTCCGCCACAAAACGGTCAGCGAAAGCTTGGCGAAAGACGCGGCTCAAATTTTGCATGGGTACACGGTCCTGGGGACGGCGTGGTCCGGCTAGGCATGGCTCAATGGTAGCGAGGTCGAGTTCTAGCAGATCGTCGTACTGCGGGGTAGGTTGTTCATCGGTGCGGAAGAGACCCTGGGCTTTGGTGTAGCACTCGACCAGCGTGACCAACTCCTCATTGCGTCCGGTCATACGTAAGTAACGCAGCGTCTCAGCATCTACCGGGAAAAGTGTGGCAGTCGCGCCAAATTCGGGCGACATATTGGAGATCGTGGCCCGGTCAGCCAGGGAGAGATAGCTCAGGCCAGAGCCGGTGAACTCCACAAACTTGCCCACCACGCCGCGTTTGCGTAACATCTGCGTCACCGTCAGCACCAGATCGGTAGCAGTCGAGCCTTCGGGCAGAGCGCCACTCAGACGCACGCCGATTACTTCGGGCGTGAGCAGGTAGAGCGGCTGGCCCAGCAGCACAGCCTCGGCCTCGATACCACCAACGCCCCAGCCGAGCACACCCAGGCCATTCACCATCGTCGTATGCGAGTCAGTGCCAACCAGTGTATCTGGGAAGGCCACAGTTGAGCCATCCTCGGTTTTGGTCATGACCACTGAAGCCAGAAACTCTAGATTGACCTGATGGCAGATGCCCGCACCAGGAGGGACCACACGGAAGTTGCTGAACGCTTGCTGGCCCCAACGCAGCAGCCCGTAGCGTTCGCTGTTGCGCTCGTATTCACGCTCAACGTTGCGCTCAAAGGCTGTTGTCGTGCCAAACAGATCAACCTGTACAGAATGGTCGATAACCAGATCGGCGGGCACGAGAGGATTGACCTTTTGCGGGTCTCCATTCATACGCGCCATTGCCGAACGCATCGCGGCCAGGTCGGCTACAGCAGGGACACCAGTAAAGTCCTGCAAGAGCACACGCCCTGGCATAAACGCATACTCGGCCTCTGACTGGCCAGCACTGCCCGGCTGCCAGTTTGCCAATGCCAGCACATCTTCTGCGCTGACTAACTCGCTGCCAGCATGTCGCAGCGCATTTTCCAGTACAATTTTGACGGTAAAAGGTAAGCGATGAAGGTCTTGCACGCCCCGATCTTTCAGAGCGTCGAGCCGATAGTACATGACAGAACCGGCAGTACCTTCTAGTTTTGTTCGTGCTTTAAACACATCGTCGTGAATAGACATGGTAGTAACCTCTGGTGAAGTTTTTTTGCGCTAGGAGAAGTTGCACCTTCAATCCAAAGCAGAAATATGGGTAATCGTTGGTTGACCTACTTATTATAGCACCTGGACATGTGGGCTTGTTGATGCGAGCCGTCACTGTGCGCTGCAATAGGTGCGCCCCCAACTGAGCGGGATACATCTGTGTGCGGCTGAGTGTGCACAAGGGAAAACACTTTGGATATGCCAGCACTCGATCAATTCGAGCGCTGGCATATCCAAAGCAAATTGCTAGAGATAGAGAATTTTTCCATCCCTTATGTATTCTACCTGACAGAAATGCTAACTGGCAAGAAATGAGGACAATAGGATGATCTGAACGGAACTTTTCTGCAAAAATTTGGTGTTGTAACTAGACGCGTACAATAAAAGTGTAGTGAGTAGGTGTTCGTGATATTTCAAACACAGCAAGAAAGGAAACACATTCTATGAAAACCCGACAGTTGGGGAATACTGATATGCATATTACGCCCATCGGCTTTGGAGCCTGGGCGGTTGGCGGTGGTAACTGGGCCTTTGGTTGGGGCGAGCAGGACGATAACGAGTCGATTGCGGCCATCAAACGTGCGCTTGATCTCGGCATCAACTGGATCGATACTGCTGCGGCCTATGGGCTTGGGCATTCCGAAGAGGTCGTGGCGCGTGCACTCAAGGGGCGTGTCGATCATCCCTATATCTTTACCAAGTGTTCGCTGGCCTGGAACGAGGGCGATACTCAGGTCACGAATAGTCTTAAAGCGGAGTCGCTGCGCCGCGAGGTTGAGGGGAGCTTGCGTCGGCTGCATGTCGATGTGATCGATCTTTACCAGATCCACTGGCCAGTGCCGGATGCGGATCTTGAGGAGGGCTGGAGCACGCTGGCCGCGTTGCAGAAAGAGGGCAAGGTGCGTTATATCGGCATCTCGAACTGCGATGTCAGCCAGATGCGTCGTGCTATGGCTATTGCGCCTATTAGCTCGTGCCAGCCGCCCTATTCGCTGGTGAAGCGTGCGGCTGAGAAGGAACTTTTGCCGTTTTGCCAGGAAAATGACATCGGTGTGATTGTGTATTCGCCGATGCAGTCCGGCCTACTGACAGGTGCTATGAGTAAAGAGCGTGTGGCTAACTTGCCAAAGAACGACTGGCGTAAGCGCGGCGAAGAGTTCCAGGAGCCGCGCCTTTCGCACAACCTAGCCCTGGCCGACAAACTGAGTGAAATCGCGGTGCTCTATAACCGCACGCCCGGTGAGGCTGCGATTGCCTGGACGCTGGCTAATCCAGCGGTGACAGGTGCTATCGTTGGTGCACGCAGCAGCAAGCAGGTTGATACGATTGTGGGCGCGGCAGAGTTCCGTCTCAGCAGCCTTGAATTGAGCGAGATCGAGGATTTTATGAAGGCGCGTGTATAGGCTTGATTGTAATCTATGGAGCATACACAAACTGGACTTATTCATCTTGCGTGTGCTCCATAGCTTGATCGTTTTAGCGCAACTGACGACGTGCAAACATGGCTGCGAGCACCGCAACGATGCCGGCCAGGAAAAGCGGCACGCCCGTTTGTACGCTGTCGGTAGAGGACCAGACGATTACTCCGAATATTTCTAAGAGCAAGCCGCCCACCAGGAGCAGTGTAATGCCCATAGGTGAACGTTCCAGTCGTTGTCGGACCTGTTGCCGACTATAAACCGGGGCGGGATGCGCTGGCTCTGCTGTGCTTGTTGACTGCTCGCCAGATGTGTCGCTGGCCAGTGCCGCGTGCGTGGCGGGGGCGTGTTCGGCGAGCGTGGTGTGGAGGACAGCATACATGTCCTCAATCTTTTTGCGCGTGGCGCGAATGTAAATCTTCTTGGTGCTATCTCTGACCAGGAGTTCACGAAAAACCGCCTCAAAACTTCTCTGCCGTAGCGAGACTTGCGTGATTGTGTCCAACTCCAACGCGTCCAGGAAGAGGCGCTCCTGTGGAAACGTGGTGTAAATATAGCCAAAGAGTCGCTGATTGGTCAGGACGATATCACAGGCTTTGCTCTGCTTCTCGGTGGCGTTGTCCCAGATGGCCGGGATAGTGAAAAGCGGTTGCTCACCCGCGCGCATCTGTGCACGCAGCCCTTTCAAACGGTTCAGGATCTTCTCTGATGATGTGTTTGCCATGATTTACCTCTTCCCAAACCGTTGCAGCGCTTTATATACCGCCTCGGTGCCCGTCTGCATGGCCTTGACGGGGATGCGTTCGTTGGCCGCGTGGATAGTTGACATAAAGCTGAAATCTTCGGGCAACTGTACTGGTAGGAAGCCGTAGGTCTGGATACCCAAGCGTGCAAAGAGGCGACCATCCGTGACTGCGGGCATCATGTAGGGGATTGGTACGCCCTCTGGATCGCTCTCACGCATGATCTGGGCCAGGGTTTCGTAGAGGGCCAGATCGGCCTCAGCCCGTCCGGGATCAAAATAGCACACTTCCAGCTCTGCCTCATTGCCAATGATTGTGCGCAACTCGGCCAGCATTTGCTCTGGCGTAAAACCTGGCAACATGCGCCCATCCAGCTTCAGGATAACTTGGCTGGGGATGACGTTGAATTGCTCTCCTCCCTGTACCATGGTTGCGTTAACCGTGTTGTGGAGCAGTGCGTCCAACGTTTCTCCGACGCTGCCGAGCATGTCCAGGACGCCATTGGTCTGCTGGGGGTCTAAGAGTTGCATAAGCAGACTGTGCAGCGGCTCCGGCATGGCCTCGGCTATCCCCTTAATCATCATCTCAACCACTGGCACAATATGCACTGGCAAACGCTGGCTATCGAGCTGCTGTAACATCCTACCCAACTTCGCCATAGAGCCGCCTCGCAGGGGGATCGAGCCGTGACCTGCGGGACCATGCAGCGTGACCTGAATCGTGCTGCACTGTTTTTCTAGCACCTGGATTGGGTAGAAGCGTTTGCCGCCCAGGTGCATGGTAAAGCCACCAAACTCGCCCAGAGCGTAGCGCACGCCCTCGAACAAGTGCGCGTGGTTCTCCACCAAATAGCGTGCGCCATACTCGCCCCCGACCTCTTCATCGCTTAGCACAGTCAGGATCACGTCTCCGGGTAGCTCAACGTTCTCGGCTTTGGCGCGTGCGAAGGCTGCCAGCATCATAGCCACGCCGCCCTTCATGTCCAGCGTGCCGCGTCCCCAAATAAAACCCTCCGCTTCGACGCCCTCAAACGGTGGGTACTTCCAGTCCTGGTGCGCCGTCGTCACCACATCCACATGTCCCTGTAACAGCAGCGGGGCAGCATCACCCCGCCCTTTCAGACGTGCGATCAGATTGGGCCGCTGTGGATCTTTCGCCACAATTGTCGAGGCAATGCCCACCTCGTCAAGCACACTCTGAATGTACTGTATACAGGCCGCCTCATTGCCTGGAGGGTTGGTTGTATTGAAACGAATCAACTGTTGTAATAGTTGCGCGGGATGTTCATACGTTGCCATAACTCTGCCTCTTTTCGCCAGCCTAATTGATATTTCTACTGGCATATCATACCACGAAAACACAACAATGAATGGGCTCGGCTCCTCTGTCTGGTCGTTTATGTGCTTAAGAAAAAGCTCAGAATGCCGAAAGAGAAAGGAGAGAGCAGATGGAGCAGAAGGACTTAATCAATGCAGCCGATCAGGCTATGTATATGGCCAAGCATCTAGGCGGCAATCAGGTTCGCACCGCATATGATCCAACAATACTTAGCTCTGAACACGACACTTGAGTTGTGATACGATAGAGCGTAGTAGCAACGCACATACGAGAGGAAAATCACTATGCTTACTTCGCTCGATCACATTATCATCGGCGTGCATAATCTCGCAGAGGCAACTCACACGTTTGAGCACGCACTGGGGCTGGTGCCCAGCGGCGGTGGCATTCATCCCATGGGGGGCACAGCCAATCGCATTATTGTCATTGGCGATACCTATCTGGAACTGATCGTCATCGACAGACCAGAGGAGGCGCATGAGAGCATACGCCAGCGTTTAGCACAGGGCGAAGGCTATCTCAACTTTGTGCTCGCTTCCGATAATCTCGTGGCTGATAGTCAGGCAATCAAACAGCGTGGTGTCGCGTTGATGGGGCCAACGCCGGGCGAGTTGCGTAGCGCGGATGGTCGCGTGCGCGGCTGGATGAGCACCCATATCGAGCGTCCTATCCTTGCCCAACACTATCCATTTATCATCCAGCACGATAGCGTGGGCCAGGAGCGTCGTCAACGTCTAGCTGGTTGGAGCACGCCGCCAGCGCATCCCCTGGGCGTCACAAAAGTGCTCAGCGTGACCCTCGCAGTTGAGAATCTCGCCGAGGCCAGCCAGCGTTTTGCTCATATCTATGGTCTCCAGCCATCTGAGCCGTTCTCTGCTGCGTCCCAAAGTGGGCAAGCCCAAATGGTTTCTTTTCCGCTTGGTGCAAGCGGTCAAGCCTTTGAACTGGCTGCACCTGCTCCAGGTACCAATGGTGCCAGTGCAGCCGCAGCACTTTTTGCGAATATGGATAGCCTGAGACAGCACCTGGGGCGTTTTAGCGAGAGCGTCTGCCGTATGACTCTGTTGGTGGAGGATTTCGCGCAAGCACGCGATTACCTGGACGCTCAGCATGTGCCCTTTGGTTATACAGAAGGCACTCAACCGCTGCTCTGGCTTGATCCGAGCTATACGTGTGGCGCATCTATTGTGTTGCAGCAAATTGCATCATAGTGGGATCTGCTTCAAATAGTGAGAACAGTGATATAATAGGGTAGCTCGTTTTACGCAGATAGTTGCGATTTACTCCTTGCATTGTGAGAAAGGAAACACGTAGTATGGTCCATTCACAAACATCTCCTTATGGCTCCTGGAAATCGCCGATTACTCCCGATCTGATCGTTTCAGATGCTATTAACCTTGGCCTTAGTGCTCTCGATGGCAACGATACGTATTGGATTGAGGGGCGTCCGTCTGAGGGCGGGCGTAGTGTCATTGTGCGGCGTTCTGCCGATGGTGCGGTGACGGATATGACACCACCGCCTTTCAATGCGCGTACTCGTGTCCATGAATATGGTGGGGGCGACTACGTGGTTAGTGCTGGCACGCTCTACTTCTCGAATTTCGCAGACCAGCGGCTCTATCGCGTCACACCTGGGGCCGAGCCGGAAGCGTTGACGCCCGCAGGAAAACTGCGTTACGCTAATGCGATCATGGACACAACCAGAGATCGTTTGATCTGCGTGTGTGAGGACCATAGCAATCCTGAGCGTGAAGCCGTGAATACCTTAGCGGGCATCTCACTCGCTAGCGGTGAGGCACATGTGTTGGTCTCTGGCAACGACTTCTACTCGACGCCGAGCCTCAGCCCGGACGGGTCGCGTCTCTGCTGGCTTACCTGGCACCATCCGAATATGCCGTGGGATGGCAGCGAGTTATGGCTGGGCGATATAGATACCTCTGGCGAGATTGTGAACGCCCGATGTATTGCGGGCAGTCTCACCGAGTCCATCTGTCAGCCACAATGGTCGCCCGATGGGGTGCTCTACTTCATCTCGGACCGCACAGGTTGGTGGAATATCTATCGTTTGCACAATAACAGTATTGAAGCAGTGTGCATACAGGCGTCTGATTTTGGTACACCACACTGGATCTTTGGCCTGTCAACCTATGCCTTTGCCTCGCCCCAGCAGATCGTTTGTTTGTACGCACAGGATGGTATTGGGCACCTGACGTATCTCGACACCACCACCGGCAAACTCACGCCTATTGCCACGCCATACACAACTATTGGTGGGATACGCATTTCAGCGGGTCGTGTTCTCTTTGGCGGAGCCTCGCCGACGGAAGCTGCGGCGCTAGTACAACTGGATCTGGCGACAGGGAAACTCGAAGTGCTGCGCCACTCGCGCAAGAGTTCCGTTGACCCTGCCTATTTCTCCGTCCCGCAATCAATCGAATTTCCTACCGAACATGGGCGGGCGGCCTACGCCTTCTACTATCCGCCGCGCAACCCTGACTACACTGCCCCCAACGGTGAACTACCTCCTCTGCTAGTGGCGAGTCATGGCGGTCCCACGTCTGCTACTTCGAGCGCCTTCAATCTTGGCGTGCAGTTCTGGACGAGTCATGGTTTTGCGGTGCTCGATGTCAATTATGGTGGTAGCACTGGCTATGGGCGCGAGTATCGTGAACGGCTCAAGGGAGAGTGGGGGGTTGTTGATGTCGATGATTGTGTGAATGGAGCGAAATATCTCGTAGAGCGCGGCTTGGCAGATGGCAAGCGGCTGGCTATTCGAGGTGGGAGCGCGGGTGGCTATACTACGCTTTGTGCGCTGACGTTCCGCAATATCTTCAATGCTGGGGCCAGTCATTTCGGGGTCAGCGACGTAGAAGCGCTCGCCAAAGAAACGCACAAGTTCGAGTCACGCTACATGGATCAGATGATTGGTCCCTACCCGGAGAAGCGCGACCTCTATATCCAACGTTCCGCCATCCATTTCACTGACCAACTCTCCTGCCCGGTGATCTTCTTCCAGGGCTTGGAGGATAAGGTCGTTCCACCAAATCAGGCTGAATCAATGTTTGAGGCGCTGAAGGCGAAAAAAGTGCCTGTTGCTTACGTCGCTTTTGAAGGGGAGCAACATGGCTTTCGTCGCGCTGAGAATATCAAGCGTACACTTGAGGCTGAACTATACTTTTACAGTAAAGTCTTCGGCTTCGAGTTGGCTGAAGCAGTGGAACCTGTCAAGATCGAGAACTTGTAGGGATACTTCCAATGGTACAGTAGCCTCAAAAGCTACTGTACCATTGGAAATAACCTAACGAGTTATCGTGCGCTCATTCATCTCCAACGCACCCACATCTTTGTGACTGTTCAGAAGGGATGAAAAGTAGGTATGCTTGCAGATGAAAGGCAGAAGTAAATCTATGGCTATGTACGAAATTCCACAGGGAGGCTGGAACTTGTTTGCCAGCGTGTTGCAGGAGATTCTTGCCGCACACGGGTTGGGTCTGGGCCACCTCGATGACCGCGCTCATATTCATCGGGAGAAAGTACGCCGCTTACAACGTTCTCTCAAAATTCCCAAGAGTTTTCCTGTTTTGAATATTGATGAGATGGAGCATGTCATTGCAGTCTTCGGGCTGAATCGGCAGGAGAAGATACGCCTACGTGCCGCTCTCCTTGCAACCTCCATCGAAGAGACCCTGATGGATCGTATCAATCCAGAAGATGCGCTCAAGGCAGCGGAACAAATTTTCGGCATTATCGAGCAAGCACTCCGGGAACATGTGCATGACTTGGTAGGCATCGGTGCTATCAAGGGAGGAAGCGCTATGGCGTCCGACGAGAGTGAGATTGATCGCAAACTGGGTAACGCGCTCAGCGCCATAGATCATGCAACGCTTGCACTCCATCTGAGCCGCAACGCAGATTCTCAGGTAGAACGAGTCGAGCGTGCGCAGCAGGCGCGTGATGGCTTCATATCGGCGTGCGCTGAACTCGACAAAGCCGCCCCTAGCCTCAAAGCGCATGATGCTTGGCAAGTCTGGTATGATGAAGCGCAACATGGGCTGGCTGCCGCGCAGAGCCGCCTGGTTTTGCTGGGCGCATAGATCTTGCCCTTGGCACAACGTGCTGACTACCAACCGGTGATGTGAAAGCCCGCCCAATAGTAGGGATCGGCGTAGGGACAATCATCAGGGGCGAGTTCCTCAGCAGAGGATTGAACGACTTCTTGAGCCTGAGCTGCGTCAAAGCGATTGGTCCGCCCACGTACAGCGACAAGTTGACCTGTGTGTGCTGAAACGTCTTCGCTGGTGAGTGTTTCAGGTACTTTTGTTGGAGTATTCGTTTCTTCTCCTGGCAGCGGTAGTATATGCGCCTGCCAGAGAAGCAATTCGCGGTTCGTGACCGTTCGTAGCCAGCGTTGAGCGCGAGCCAAGGCTGTGGCTGGTGGCTCAAGATGCATCTGGGGAAACCATTCTAATGCGAAGCGTACCATCAGAAGATAGGTCGCTCGATCATCCACAGACCACAACGAGGCCAGAATGGCAGCAGCCCCTGCTTGCAGCATACCGGTTGCAAGGCTGCGTACCTCATCACGAGCGCCTTGTAGATCGAGGATCGCCGTTTGGCACGCGGACAAAATAAACAGCCGGAGTCCTCGCAGATCGACTTGGCCGCTCAACATATCGGCCAGGGTCAACTCCTCCTCGTGAGCAAGGATTAATCTGGAGCGCAAAAAATTACGCGTATCGAAGACGCCATGACAGGATGCATTTACCACAAGACCGGTGTGAAGCGCCTCAATCAACCAAGCACGGGAGGCTTGCCACTGTACTTTGACATGTGCCACATGTTCAAAGCGATTACCTAGTTCGGCCAGAGTGAAGGCTTCGGCCTCACCCCAGTGAAGATTTTGCTGGGTTGGGTAGGGATTCCCAAGCGCGTACATACCCGTACGAGGCGTAGTAGTTTGCTTATCGTGTAGCAGAGAGAGAGCACTCGGAGCGATACTGGTCGGGAGCGTTTCGCCCAGGGTGCGTCCATCAGGCAGGAGTATGCTTGTGAGAGGGAAGGCCGCTAGAAGTCCACAGGGAATGAGCGTCAGGCTCTCAACACCCGCACGTTGTAGCCAGGGTAATAATGGTTGCAGCATCGTCTTGCTCAGTGCTGGCAGGCAGTGTTGCAATTCACGTTGGAGTACCGCGTGGTTCAGGGTATTTGCCAGAAGGGAGCGGCGCTCCTCGCTCAAGTCAGCGAGAGGATAATCGACAAAGGATGCTAGTTCTGGGAGAGCCAGCATATAGTGCGCCACCGCGTCGATGGTGCATGTATGCTCCTTTGCCACGCACACAGCCTGGAGCGCGTCGGCACGTTCACGAAACGTTGTGCCAGGCCACGCTTGGAGTAACTCAAAAACGTTGCCCCGTTGAGCACAGTCGAAGCCGCCGGTAATATATGCGGAGTCAGCCAAACGTGTTTCAATCAACGCTCTCACAAACTCCTCAGTCAGAGCAGGCAAAGCAAGTGCGGCAAAATGAGCTGGGATCGATCTGGCTGCTTGGTCGCTCAAAGCTGCCACGGCAACCCCACCCCACGGAGTTGTGGCGAGATACACCAGTGCATGTCCAGGCCCACAACGCTTGGTTGCTTGCAGAATCGTCGCAGCATCGAGCGTCGTGTGCAGAAAATCGGAGGGATCTTGCGCCACACGGATTTCCTCTATTACCGCATCAAACGCTGCTCGCACATCTCGATAGGTGGCTGTGCGTTCCAGCAGCATGTGTCGCTGTTCATCTTCATCAAGCGTCGTGGGAGGTGGAGTTTGTAAGATCGCCTGGGCCGCGCTAAAAGCCTGACGCGTTGTGGTATAGCGGCTACGGCGCTCAGGGTTGCTGATACGCTTAGGATCGGCAGCATTGATCTGCATCGCTTCAGCTAATCCGCGTGCCCGTCCCATCTCGATAGCGACAGCCGCTTCCTCGATTTTCCCCAGACGAATCAGAGCAAAGCCATCGTTGATCGCGGCAGCGCGTCCTTCTTTAAGCACAGCATCACGTCCAGCCGCACCCGCACCAAGCGCTACAAGCAAGTTCTCAGCCTGACGCGCTGCAACATAGGCGTTATGGGCACCTTCCCAGTCTGCGCGTAACACCTGGGTTTCAGCACAGTCTAGCTGCACCTGGCGATGTTCGATGGGGAAGGCATCCAATGTGTAGATACGGAGAGCCGCTTGATGAGCGGCAAGGGCGAGATTGAGGTTCTCCTGGCGTTCTCCCTCTTGACGGATCTGGTATGATACGCCCAGATTGCGCTGCGTTCCAGCACAATCCAGGGATAGATCCTCTAGAGTCCAAATACGTATTGCCTCATGATAGCAGAAAATCGCTTGCTCAAGATTGGCGTGTCGCTCCCCGGCTAGGCGATGGTGATACGCTTCACCCAGGTTATTCTGAAGTTTCGCATGTTGATAGGGGAATGCCTCTAGGGTCCAAACACGTATCGTCTCACGATAGCAGAAAATTGCTTGCTCTACGTTGTCGCGTCGTTCACCCGCCATGCGTATGAGGTAAACAGCCCCAAGATTATTGTGCAGCATTGCATACTGAAAGGGAAAGGTCTCCAGGGTTCTGACACGCAGTCCTTCACGAGCATAGGCAATGGCTCGCTCCAGATTGTCGCGCCGATCCCCTGCTATGCGCTGCCAATAAGCGATACACAAATTATTCTGGATATTGGCATATTCAAGAGGGGCAACATCCAGCGTGTAGACACCCAAAGCTTGCTGATAATACGTGATAGCCTGTTCCTGATTGTCACGTTGCTCCCCACTGATACGCTGTAAATAGGCGGTGGCAAGCAAATACCGATTCTGCGCATACTCTCTAGGAAAAGCTTCCAAAGTGAAGATAGCCGCTTGACGATAACACACAATGGCCTGTTCCAAATTGTCGCGCCGCTCGCCTGAGACTCGTCCAACATAAGCTGCACCCAGGATATGTAGCGACTGCGCGTGTTCAAACGGGAAAGTTTCCAACGTGCGCACCACCAATGCTTCTTGGCAATAGGTCAGAGCGTGCTCCAAATTGTCCTGTCGATTTCCCTCAATGCGCAGTTGATAGGCATGCCCAAGGCTGTGTTGAGCATGAGCGTACTCGTAAAGGTGATTGCTCAGCGTATACACACACAATGCCTGTCGATAACAGGCAATGGCTCGCTCAAGATTGTCGCGTTGCGTGCCCACAGTGCGTTCTCGATACACATGGCCTAGCGTCAACTGGATGCTGGCATATACAGAGGCATGAGATGTCAGTGTATAGACCTGCAAGGCTTCTTCACATGCGGCTAGAGCAGCTTCTATGTGCTCTGCCCGATTACCACCAGTGTGCTGTTGATAGGCAACTGCTAAAGCACATTGCAGGGATGCACGCGTCTCTGGTGGGCAAGCAGGATCAGCCTGTATATGAGCAAGAGCCTGCAACAACAATTCGCTACGCGCTGCGGCTGTTTCAGCAGGGGAGCCATTGCGCTGCATCTCGACCAATTGTTGTTTGAGTGACGCTAGTTCAGCAGGCAAACTGGATACGAATCCGCCATACAGCCGCTCGTCAGGCCGTATGGGCTGTATGGGAAGGTTGGAATGTTCCATATTGCTTTGCCCTCTAGCGTACTTATACATCGCGCATGACTAGTGAAATCTACTATCGTTCCAGTATAGCATACGTTGATACACCCACAACTTTGTGACTGTTCAGGAATCATGAGATGAAGGTATGCTTGTAATTGAAAGGAGAAGCGCATGGATGGCACCTTTCAGATTTCCCCAGGGGACTGGAATGTATAGGCACAAAACGGGCTGATTGCTGCGTAAATCTGCCTGGTATCACTGAATGCTTCGTTTTATCATACTGTACCTAGCAAAAAGGAAAATTACTATGACCTGTTTACAACAGAAAAAAGCTTCACACAGAGTACCGTGGCTTCTGAGCCTTGGTATGCTCCTCGCAGTCCTCTTAATGGCTAGTGCTTGTGCTTCTGTCCCTGCTGGTACAGGTACGGGGTTTACGTTCAACAAGACCCCCACTACTGGTGGAGTGGGCGGAGGCGCGACGGCCATTGTCCCAGGGAAAGGGACAGGAACAACACCCCCAGCAACAACATCTCCGGGCACAACGCTTATCAATGCAACCGTGACCTATGCCAGTGTAAAAACCACGATTGTCGATGTGCAACAGGCCAGCAGTTTCGCGGACGATTCATCAACCAGTGCGAGTAATCCAGGAGCGGTGCGTATAGATTTCAATGAGGAGACGGGTGCGGCACAGCCATCATACGCCTACGGTACTGTATTGCGCTTGATCCTGCCTGATAACACGAGAATCGAGCCTCTGAATTCAAAAGAATCTACCAGTCCAGCTGCTTCGGTGTCACGGAAAAACTGGGTCGATTTTAGTGTGCCTCTCACGGTCAATGTCAAGCAACTGACACTGCGCTTTGGTACAGCCGCAGAAGCGCCAATTGATATTGTGCTCAAGCCCAACTCCGATGTGAGTCAGTACCAGGCTAAGACTGCGACTCCTAATAAGCAGGTACAATATAAGGATCAGTACTCGCAGACGAATTGGACGCTTACGACTGTTTCATCTCAGTTAAGCGACGACGGCCAGCAGGCTACCAAAGGCATGGTTTATGTGGTTGTCTCGCTCAAGATAGATAATCCTTCGCAGGGAGAATTTAGCGGTAACCCTTCTGCATATATGCGCCTAAAAGCGGGTGATGCTACCAGTTCGCTTTCAAATTACACCATCCCGTTAAGCTTTGCACCTGGTACTTCAAATGCAACGGGCACAGTGTCGTTCCTTGTTCCACAGGGAAACACCAGTTTCACGTTTGTACTGCTAGCGACGGGAACTGCCCAAGAAGCTACCATCCCGTTCCAGATTTCGTAAAATAGGCAATTCTCCAAACAAAAATTCCCTGTTTGAGGCTAGTGAGTTTTATACACAAAACTCACTAGCCTCAAACAATGTATACTTTAAATCCAGGAGAGTTTAAAACGCTCCAGCACGCGACGTACTGGGCCTTGTTTCCAGAAGTCCTCAATGCCCAGTTGGCGTGTGGCCCAGACGTAGACCAGCAGGCCCATGAAAAGCTCAAAGGCCAGTTTGAACAGAGCAAAGATTGTGCCAAGCAGACCTAGCGTCGGCGAAGTCGTTGTGATGAACACGAGATCGAGCAGGGTGCGCAAGAGCAGCACGCCAATGCCCATCGCTAGGGAGGCCAACAGGACACGTCCGCTGAAATTAGCCAACTGGCGCAGGCGCAACATGCCGATTTTCTTCTGTAAGAGCCAGAGCAGTACCGCAGCTTCCAACAGACCAGCCACCGATGTGGATAAAGCCAGCATACCCAGGCTCCACGATGGACCCCATTTGATTATGCGCAGCAAGATCAGGCTGAGCAGAATCTTCAAAACAAACTGAGCCACACTTACAATCACAGGCGTTTTGCTATCACGAAACGCGTAGAACGAGCGAGTCAGGATCTCCACTGAGGCCAGACCCGCCAGACCAAAAGCGAAGAAAGCCAGAGGCACCGAGGTCGTGGTAGCATCGGCCAGATTAAAGGGACCATGCTGGAGCAAGACCTGGATAATCGGCAAGCCCAGGACGATCAGGCCCACGCTGGCGGGTATCGACAGAAAGAGGATACTACGCAGCGTGTCCTCGATAATAGTGCGCACACGGTCCAGACGGCCTAGTGTGACATTCTCCGCCATAGTGGGGAATGCCGCAGTTGAAACAGCCATCCCAAAGATGCCCAACGGCAGGAGCACCAATTGGAGAGCCTGGTAGTACTCCGTAATTAAACCCTGCTGATTGATGAGGAACGGACCAACGATGAGCAAAAGGATCAGACCTCGATCCACAAATGTTGAGAAGTAGAGCATCCCTGCGTTCAGCACGCGTGGAAGCATCTGACGACCAATCTGGCGCACGCCAGGATGTTTCCAATCAAAGGTAAAGTTATAGCGCATACGCTCTTTGAGTAAGCCAGGAATCTGTATACTAACCTGGAGGACTGCGCCTAGAACTACGCCGATGGTCGCAGCATACACGGCAATGGTCAGATGAGCCTGACTGCGCCCAAAAAACACCAGGAAGAAGCCAGGCAGCAGACCAACGATCAGGCCCACATTATAGAGCACTGTGCCAATTGCCGGTAACATAAAATTCTGCCGTGAATAGAGCACCGAATTCACAATCACGCCGCCACCCATAATGATCGCCTGTAGCAACATAATGCGTGTCAGCGAGATAATCAGGCCCAGTTCGGTAGGTGATACATTTGGATTGTAAAGCGGAACTAGGCGGGGAGCCAGAATTATCGCGATCAAGGCCAGGAAGCACATGATAGCTAGGGCTAGGTTTAAAGCGGAACTGGCGATATGCCAGGCGCTTTTCTCATCCTTTTCACCCAGCATATAATGCGTGAAAACCGGGATGAAAGCTGAACTGAGCGCTCCACCAGCTATGATATTAAAGATCAGGTCTGGTATGAGAAAAGCCTGTAAATACGCATCCGATGTTGGTCCAGCACCAAGCACAAAGATAAAGAGTGAGTTGCGCAAAAGTCCCAGGATGCGCCCAACGATAAACGAGCCAGTCAAAATCATCGTTGCACGCGCCATGCGCACCTTCTGCATTGAGCCAGTATCCTGCTTCTCAGGAGCAGTTTCCGATACAGATAAAACTGGCAGCGGTCTGCTAGCTGTCGAGAGTGGCAAGCCAGAGAGACCGCGCTGCAGCATTGATGGTAACGTGCCAGACACAGGTTTCTGTGCTCCCCATTGCGTAGGTGCCGCCGGTATGGATGTTTGCGAGTTCCAAGGAGCAGGCACATTCTGCTGTCGGTATGGAGATGCGGGTGTCTGCGCTCCCCACGGCGGAGCCTGATGCCCGCTAGGGCGCGGCGAAGGTGGTGGCACACTGGGCGAGCTAAATAAGCCACTGAGCCGTTCGGAGAGCGACTTCGGTCCCTTATTACTCAGCTCAGGAGGTCCACCTTGCTGGCGGCGTAGGCGTTCCCCGCGCAATTGCTGCAAACGGTCCTGGGGTTGCATTGGAAGGTTTTGAGGGAGCACAGGCATGGGCTGTGATGGTTGCGGAGCATTGAAATACTGATATTCCATGCCCTGACCATAGCCCAGGCTTGACCCCATATCCAGCAACGGCTCCTGATATTCGTGCGGCAACGGTTGTGATGGGAGTTGCGGTTGTCCTAACGGTCCTGAGGGCGCACCATAGGAACGCAACGAACGGAATTGCGGTGGAACCGGAACTGGCGGCATATCTTGCATTGGTGGCATACTCTGCTCTGGCGACCAGGTTTGTGACGGCACAGCAGGTACAGGAGCCACTGGTTGGTCCTGGTCGTATTGCCACCCATAGTATGGTTGTTGTTGCTCTGGAATCGCCTGTTGGGGTGGCTTGTGTTGTCCTTCGTATTGTCCTTCGTTTCCCACAATATTCTCTCAAGAAAAGTTTTTGAATGATTGCGTCAAAAAAAACGGGTCTCTGTCGTATCTATTATAGAGAGCTAAGTACAGTTTATCACAAATGTTTTCCGCGTTTTGAGGCTCTCAGTCGGTTTCGTGCCTGGAATCAGACTTGAACAGAGTTGTGAAATCTTGTACTAAGATAGTTATAGAGAACAGAAAAAGCCCATGTGTAATTGTACCTGATTAGAGCACAGTTTCGCCTACCAGCATAGCACAATAGAGCTGTTTGTACTAATCTAGCCCCGAAAGTCATAGGGTGGACGGCGACTATCTGTGATACACTTTGGAAAAGGACGCTAGATGTAAGCAAACAAGAGTTAGCAGAAAAGGAACTAAAACTATGGCAAAAAACTGTACTCATCAGGATCATATCCATCAAGTGACACCGAGTGCGCAGGGATGTGAAGAGTGCTTAAAGCTGGGAGATAGCTGGGTAAAGCTGCGCATGTGTCTGGAATGCGGGCATGTCGGCTGCTGTGATTCCTCCAAAAACACACATGCAACGAAACATTTTCATGCGACCAATCACCCAATTATGCAGTCGGCTGAACCAGGCGAAAATTGGTGCTGGTGTTATATAGATGAAGTTATGCTTGCTTGATCTGAAAAAAATACTCTTCCCGATTTTGTCTCAATAACAGGCCTATTCAGAGATCTGCTGAAAATCACTATAACGCCGAGGCAAATCCTCTACCCAGGCCCGTTGCTCTTCCATCTCAGGTACAGTATAGCCACGGACGCGAGAGAGCCGAGCACATGCCTGTTTAGGAGCTAAACCACTAAGCACGAGCAGACTAGCTGCGATAAGAGCTGAACGACCCAGACCCATGTAGCAATGTGCCGCGACATGTTTTCCTTCTGCAAGATAGACCTTTAACTGATCCAGAAGGGCGAATGTCTCTGCGGAAAACGGTGGGGTGCTGAGATCCTTCAGGGGATAAGAGAGATAGATGATCCCCTGACTATGGCAATTCTCAGCCTCCTCTGTGAGATCCAACTCGGCTACTTCGTCAGGCGTAAGCAAAGATACTAAAACATCGACGCTATTGTCGGCTAACATTTTTATATCGTCGGCCAGCCAGTTGCCCCCTCGTGGCCGCCGCGCAATACTGATTTTACCGATGGGTAGCGGTTGAACTGTATACAAACGTGAAGTTGCAGACATAAGCAAATCCCTTTCTCGCGAAAAAGACGAATCTATACAATGAGCACAACTACTAATGCTCCACACACGATCAATAGGACCAGATAATCGACAAATGCTAGAGACTTCTCGTGTAGGCGCGTCTGATGACCATCGACCTGATAGCCGCGTGCGTCGAGAGCGGTGGCTAGCTCGGAGGCGCGGCGCAGGGTGTTGCGTAGAAATGGCACGAAGAGCGCCAATACGCTCTGCACACGCTCGCGTAAAGGGCCAATGCTAAAGCTAGAACCTCGCGCCGCCTGCGCTTTAGCCAGTTGCTCGATCTCCTCAAGTAGCGTGGGTACGAAACGTAGGGCTAATAATGTCATCAGCGCGAAATCGTCCACAGGTAGACGCAGCCAGCGCAGGGGAGCCATGAGCATGGTTAAGCCCTCGATCAGAGCCACTGGTGAAGTGGTCATAGTGAGCAGTAGCGAGCATGGATAGAGAACCAGGAAAATCGCGAAAAAGATGCCGCCATACCAGACGTTATCGTAGGTAAGCATATATGCCAAACGCGGAGAGCTATGCGCGGGCTGCGCAAAAAAGGCATACAGCAGACCCGGTACCAGCAGGAATGCCACGATAATAACCACCAAACGCACACGTTTCAATCCGCGCCGGAAAGCAGGTCGGCGTAAAATAGGCAGTGGTAGCAACGCCAGTAAGAGATAGCTACACACGAATGATCCTATAATTAGAGCTGCTCCGATTAACAACGTGGGCGTGAGTATGAGCGGTGGCAAGGTGGAGAGCACGCGTCCACTATCGGGTAGGCCCACTGGCACGAAAAGTCCAAGACACGTACCAAGCGCGACAATGACAACCAGTAGCCAGAGTCTACGCCATATCTCCTGCACAGAAATACCAGAGCAAGCAATACCAGCCAGCACCAGTACAAGAGCCACAAAATAAGGCGTAAAGTCCCAGTAAGAATGACCAGCTATGACCAGTGCAACCATCACCACCAGCATCAAAATCAGCTTCGTTCTAGCTTGCAAACGATGTAGCAGGCTGGAACCGGGATAATAGACACCTAGAGAGACATTTTTCAGAAACATTGTTCTCTATCCTTAAAATGAAGCAACAATGAGCTTGCCTCACGATTCCCTGTATGTAGAGACGGACCTAGCGTCCGTCTCTATGCAAAAACCCGTCTTTACATAAACCCGTCTTTACATAAACCCGTCTTCATGCATGTATAACATACACATACCACTCATTTATCTCGTTAAAAACGTAAAAGCATCCTCTACCGTCGCTATCTCTACGGGCACGTCCAGGCCACGTTGGCGCAAGAGTGTGAGCAGCATACTGAGTGGCGGCGGTGCTAGACCGTAATCGTGTAATAACGCGGTTTGCGCGAAGATAGTGCGGGGTACACCCTGCATAACCAGGCTGCCTTGATGGAGCACAAAGAGTTGGTCGGCCAGGGCAGCCACCTCGGCCATGTCATGCGAAACCAGGATCACCGTAATCCCCTCCTGTTTCAGGGCGCGAATATGCTTATAAAACTCCTCACGTCCCTCGGCATCGAGGCCCACGCCAGGCTCGTCCAGTACTAGGATGGTGGGACGCATCGCCAGAACACCCGCCAGAGCCACACGCCGTCGCTGCCCGCCGCTCAGTTCAAAGGGCGAGCGTTGCGCGTATGTTGCATGCGGTAGCCCCACGCTGGCAAGAGCCTGAATCACGCGTACACGCATCTCTTGGCGACTGAGGTGCAGACGTTGGGGACCAAAGGCCACGTCGGCATAGACGGTCTTCTCGAAGAGTTGCGCTTCAGGAAACTGGAAAAGCAGGCCCACCTGTTGGCGCAGCTTTGGTAGATCAGCCTTCGATGCCCCTACCTCGATCCCATCGACGATCACAGTACCACTGGTGGGCAACAGCAGACCATTGAAGTGTTGCACGAGCGTAGACTTGCCTGAGCCAGTGACACCGATGATGGCAGCGCAGGAGCTGCGTGCAATCTCCAGATTGATATCAAGCAGGGCAGGACGGCGCAACGCGGTAGCCTGCTTGGCGGCATAGATATGTGAGAGGTGTTGAACCTGAATAATAGCTTCGTTCATGGAACCAACTCCTCCGCGATGGCTTCTTCAGTCAAGGCTAAAGGTGAAATGGGAACACCGGCAGCACGCAAACGAGCGGCTAGTTCCAACGGTTCGGGTATTGCCAATTTTAACGCACGTAGGCGGTCCAGATCGGCGAAAATCGTCGCGGGCGGTCCCTGCATTACAACGCGTCCCTGCTCCATGACTAGTACGCGCTCGGCCAGCACGGCCTCTTCCAGCAGATGGGTCACATGCATGATAGTCAGACCGTACTCGTGCTGTAATTGGTGTAGTAGTGTCACGATCTCCTGGCGCGAAAGTGGATCGAGCTGCGAAGTGGCCTCGTCGGCAATGATGCAGCGTGGACGTAGGGCTAGCACGCCCGCGATAGCCAGACGTTGACGTTGACCGCCGGAGAGACGTTGGGGCGACTGTTGGCGCAAAGATGCGAGGCCCACAGCTTCCAACGCGGCGTCCACCCGTTCGACAATCAGCGGGGCTGGCAGGCCGCGTACACTCAAGGCCCAAGCCACGTCATCTTCAACAATCGTCGCAATAATCTGGTTATCGGGTTGCTGGAAAATCATGCCCACAATATCTCGCACGTGGCGCTGTACAGGCACTTCGCGTGTATCCATTCCAGCGACCAGCACGCGTCCAGTATCGGGGATAATCAGGGCATTGCAGTGGCGGGCTAGGGTCGATTTGCCACTGCCGTTGTGTCCTAAAATCGCCAGATATTCGCCCTCGCGTACTTGCAGATCGAGTTGACATAATGCTGGTTGCGCTTTCGTCTGGCTGAGTCCTCTGTGTGGATAGGTATAGCTGACCTGCTGAAAATCAATCAGTGGAGTCGCGGTTATCATGTTTTGCGTGCCTCCGTCGCTAAGCGGCGTTGGTGCCAACGGGCCATATTCAGGCGGCGTATCTCGCACTTGAGGTTATACAATAGCGGCAGTCTGAGGAGTACTCGCCGGGGTACAGGCTGCATCATTTTTAAGACGAGCCAATAGAGCGTGCCTTCCAGACGATGGCCTGGGAACGGGCGCACCGGGTAACCCAGCAACCGCAGGAAGAAGTTGGTAATCCAATAGACCACAATGACCACAGGGGTGCAGAATATGCACGCGAACAGGTAGAGCAGAAGCAGCCAGTTTTGGAAACCCCATTGCATAAACCGGTCAAGCAACGGAAAAAGTGTCTGCTGCCAGAAACCACCCAGCCATATCCAGTGGAACACCAGGGCAAGCAGAGGCACAAAGGAATGGTACGCTTGACGCAGACCATGAAGCAGTGAGGCTGGTCCACCCGCTAGGAGAGAAGCGAACAGGCTAACCGACCAGAGCGCCACAGCACCACACAGCACCCCCAACAAGATCGTCAGCAAGTGGTGCAAACGATGGCGCATTGTCAGGCCCAGAAAGAGGCCCGCACCAGCCTCTAGCAACAACAGAGGCGCTCCACCGGGGCCAAGCACAATGCTGATAATAAACAGTGAAACGCACAAGCTCATGCAGCCCACATACAGGCCGCGCCGCAAGACCAAGAGCGCGAATACAACCGGCACCAGCAGCCGTAGGAAGTCTCCTCCCACCGGCAGATATTTAATAAGCAACTGAAATACCACGCCAATATCCGCCAGCAGTGCGCCCTCAGCGATCTCGATGGCGCTCAACCTGCGTGCTTGCCACCTGAGAACTGCGCGTTTAGGCGGCAGCGTGGACGTGTCTGCAATACTTCTAACAGTTTCCTGTGCGTCTTCAATCATGCATATGCTCGCATCCGTTTTCTTTTTATTTTACCAGATGAGTGAGATTTTTCGTGGCCATAATCGAACCGTATATTACCCGAACATCGCGCAAAATGCTTGCACCTGAGTGCAGTTTACCATACACTCGCAGTTCTGAACGCTGCCGTTTTTTCTGTGTATTTGACGAAACAGGCAATTCTCGTTACAATCTCATATAACGAAGAAAAGGACCGGGTAAAGTCAGAGCAACGTATGTGCTACCTGTGTTGCACGATTTTCTCCTGGCGAAATAGAACAGTTGTGAGGAAGCAGATTCGCTTATGAAGCATCTCAACGTTGTGATCCTGGCCGGTGGAAGTGGAACGCGTCTCTGGCCATTAAGTACTCCCAGTTTTCCCAAACAATTTTTGCCGCTCCCCAATGGGAACAGTATGATCCAGGAGACGCTAGCCAGGGTTGCGCCGCTGGTCACGCCCGAACAGTCCTGGGTTGTCACAGGTCGCAGCATGGCGGGGTTGGTGCATGAGCACCTGCCAACGCTTTTACACGACCACCTGCTAGGTGAGCCGATGGGACGCAATTCCGCGCCAGCTATCGCCTGGATCGCAGCAACGATAGCGCGTCGCGATCCTGATGGCGTGATGGTCAGTCTCGCCGCCGACCATGTGATTACAAAGGTAGAAGCTCTTCAACAAGCTTTGAAGCTCGCCTATCAAGTAGCTGAGCAAGGGCATCTGGTCGCACTGGGTATCAAGCCGACGACCCCTGAGACTGGTTATGGCTACATTCGCTATGCGGCACAAATGGTCGAGGGCTGCGAGCATCGGGCATTTTGTGGCGAGAGCTTTGTGGAGAAGCCTGATCGCGCCACTGCGCAGAGCTATTTGGATGATGGACACTACGTTTGGAATAGCAGTATGTTTATCTGGCAGGTCAAGAGCATTCTGCGCGAAATGCGTACGCACTTGCCGGAGATGATGCAAAAAATCGATCTGATCGTCGCTGCTATGGGTACGCCTAATGAGCAGGCAGTTCTGAACGAGATCTGGCCGACGCTCCAATCTGTCTCGATTGATTATGGCATTATGGAGAAGGTTGGTCAGTTTACGGTCATCCCTACCGATATTGGTTGGAACGATGTGGGCAACTGGGAGCAGTATGGTGCACTCTTCCCCTCAGATGACCAGGGAGTGAAACGCGTGGGGGTACATGAGGATTTGGGGAGCCAGAATATCTTCGTGTATAACAACACTGCCCGTCAGATTTTCACCATTGGCTTAGAAGATGTTGTGGTAGTGGAAATGGAAGATAAAACGGTGATTTGCCATCTCAGCGATGTTCAACGTGTCAAAGAGATTGCCGAGAAACAGAACAAAAAAGCATAAAAAAGCAGAAAAATCGAGTAGTTGGGCGAAAAAATGCACTGTTTCACCCAACTACTCGATTTTTCTGCTATAATAGCTACTGTAGAAGAATCGCTCGTTGTAGAACCCCTGAAAAAAGAAGGAGCTTATCACGATGCTCTCCGAACAATCATCTTTTGCCCCTCACGGTATGGTCGCTTGTGCGCACTATCTGGCTACTCAGGCTGGCGTGCAGATCTTGACCCAAGGAGGGAACGCTATTGATGCCGCTATCGCCGCCAATGCGGTAATGACTGTGGTCTATCCAATGACCTGTTCAGCTGGCGGCGACCTCTTTATGCTGATCTGGGATGCGAAAACACAGCAGGTGCTTGCGCTGAATGGCAGCGGACGTGCACCGCAAGGTATGACCCCGGAGTACTTCGCAGCCAAGGGCATGGCGCAGATTCCACAGCGTGGCCCGCTTTCCATTAATGTCCCTGGTGCGGTGCATGGCTGGTTTGAAGCATTAGAACGCTTTGGTTCGCTCACACCAGAGCAGGTTTTCGCCCCAGCTATCGCACTGGCTGAAGACGGTATGCCAGCTTCCGCCAAGGTCAGCCGGGCACTTGAGTATTCGTCTCCCTTGCTGAAACAATGGGAGAGTGGCGCGGCGACGTATCTGCCCAATGGACGCGCTCCCAAACCCGGCGAGTTGCTACGCCAGCCCAACCTGGCCCGTACCTATCGACTGTTGGCCCGCGAGGGACGCGACGCCTTCTATCATGGCCCCATCGGGCGGACTATTGCAGAATACGTCCAGCGTTGTGGCGGCGTGCTGAGCGTCGAGGATTTGGCAAAGCATCGCACTGATTGGGTTGCGCCGCTCTCGACAACTTATCGCGGCTACGATGTCTACGAGTTCCCACCCAACACGCAGGGTCTAGTCGCGCTGGAAATGCTCAATATCTTGGAAGGGTACGATCTCAAAAAACTAGGTTATCAGAGTGCGGAATACCTGCACTTGTTGCTTGAGGCGAAAAAGCTGGCCTTCGATGATCGCGATACCTATATCTCTGATCCGACGTTTGTGGATGTGCCTGTTGAGCGCCTGATTAGCAAAGCCTACGCGGAAGAGCGTCGGGCGCACATTCGTATGGAACGAGCCATGCCCTATATTATGGGTGAATTGGAAAAAGACGGGGATACGATGTACCTCTGTACCGCAGACAACCAGGGCAACGTCGTCTCGTTGATCCAAAGCCTGTACATGGGCATTGGTAGCGGCGTGATTGGCGGTGATACTGGGGTCGCGCTGCACAATCGTGGCTCGTACTTCTCGCTGGACCCGCGCCACGCCAATTACCTGCAACCAGGCAAGCGCACGATGCACACGCTGATGCCCGGCATGGTCTTACGTGATGGCAAGCCGTATATGTCGATTGGCACGATGGGTGGCGACGCTCAACCACCGATCCATGTGCAATTGCTTACTGCCATGCTCGACTTCGGTCTGAGCGCACAGCAGGCCATCTCCGCCCCGCGCTGGCATAGTGGACGCATGAAACTTGGCGAGAACCCCGGTTTCTTGCCAGGCCAACGAGATGTCGATGAGCAGATGGGACCAGGGATCGTCGAGATGGTGGTGCTTGAGAATCGCTTTCCAGAGGGTATTCCTGAGCAGTTGCGACAACTCGGCCATTCTATTAGCGAGGTTGGTCCATTAGATGACTCGATGGGTCATGCCCAAGCCATCGTGCTGCATCCAGAGGACTACGGTTTTGAGGGCGCTGCCGATCCCCGTTGCGATGGTTTGGCTTTGGGCTACTAATTTCCAGAACATCCCGGCTCATTTCTGTGGTATAATGGTTCTCGCTCCAATCAACTGTCGTGGTTGCATCGGAGCGAGAAACAGCCGATAATTTGTTGCATGGATAGCATACACAAACAGCCAGAAACCGTATCGATGTTTTGGCTGAGTGGTAGTGCGTTGCGTTGAAGGAGGAAGTCGAGACATGACTACACGCCCAGTTCGCCACAGTATTCCCGCAGATATACTGGCACTTTCGCATGAGCGCGACCAATTGCGCAAACGCGGTCAGTATGATCGAGCAGACACCCTGAAAAAGCTGATTGAGGACGCTGGCTACAGCATTAAAGATAATCCACGGGGAGCACATCTGGGCATTTTGCCTAACGTCGAGATCGATGGCACGTCGTATCGCACGGCCCGCCAAGTTCCATCGCTGCTCAACGAGAGCGATACATGCCTGTTTTCTGTGCAAATTCTGGCGAGTAACTGCTGTGCAGAGGCTCGCCGTTGTGTCGAGAGCGTGTTTCGTCATGCTGGTACGCAAGCCGTCGAGGTCATTCTGATCGACAATTCCTCGCAAGATGAACTGGACTCTTGGGCCAGGGAGTATCAACGTGAAATCGCCCTCATGCATTTTATACATATCACGCGTGTAATGGGTGCAGCTGAAGCTCACAACCTTGGTTTGCAACAGAGCCGGGGACGTTTTATCTTACAACTCGATCCCAGCCTGGAACTGACTGGCGATATCTTCACGCCTCTGGCCCAATTGCTGGAAAACGTCGAGATTGGCATCACCGGTCCGCGTGGTTTGCACACTGACGATCTGCGCCACTTTGCAGAGAGCGAAGAGGATGAGGTCGAAGCCATCGATGGCTCCTGCATGGCCTTTCAGCGCAAACTGCTCAAGCAAACTGGCCTCTTCGACGATGCCTATCGCTACCCCACTTATATGGATATCGATTTCAACTTCACTGTACGCGAGGGCGGTTTGCAAGCCAGGGTAGCGCGTGATTTGCCGTTGACTCGTCATGCGGCTCTGCCTCACCCCACGCGCTCCGACGAGCAAACCGCACGCCTGAACAAGCGCAACTTCTACCGCTTCCTGGAACGCTGGGGAGACCGCGAAGATCTGCTGCTAAACGGCATTGAGGACGACGAAGACGAGTATGACGACGAAGATGAGGACGATGAGGGTGACGACGAAGATGGGGATGAAGAAGAGTAGTTAGAGTAGAGAGGGGTAGAACGAGGCTGGATGTGATATATCGTATCCAGCCTCGTTGTCGTTATTTGCACTCTCAATGCCCGCGTCCCGGTAGTGTGCTATACTCGTTGCAGGGATGGCAAGATGCGTGTGCTTGTACCTGCTCGCGGTGCGAGGCACGCAGGCGTTTGAGCGGCAATGAGACAAAGTAGCAGAGCGCTGCTAGGGCCGAGATAAAGAAGCCAACCGGTACATGGCGTCCGGGACCGACAAAGGCCAATGTCAACCCGCCCCAGGTGATGAGCAGGCCCAGTGTGACTGAGAGTACGAGCGAGGTGACTGGACGGCGCGTCAGGCGCAGAGCAGTGGTAGCGGGTGCGATCAGCAAGGCTAGCACGAGCAACGCACCCACAACGAGCACTGCCTCAGCCGTAGTGATGGCGAGTAGAACGAGAAACAGCATTGAGAGTAGGCGTACGGGTACACCACGCGTTTGAGCAACCTCTGGATCTATCGAGGCGAAGAGGAGAGGCCGGAAGAGCACGCTAAGTAGGAGTAAGGTGATAATTCCGCTAG
>JBDTBU010000379.1:0-16046 GCA_039923935.1 Ktedonobacteraceae bacterium
GCGCGTAGTTTGGGAATAACCAGGAAAACATACAATGCCGAGAGTCCCAGCAGCACAAGCGTCACAGCCAGAGGCAAGCCGGGCATAATATTCGAGCCAATGCCCAACGAGGCCAGGAAGCCCAACAAGCCGAACACAATCACGGCGAGGACGGGGAAAAATAGCCCACCACGAATACGAAAAGCTCGTTCCGCGTTCGGTTGTCGCTTACGCAGGAGAATGACGCAGATACCTGCGATAGTGTAGATCAACGCTTCCAGTACCGCACCCACCAGGATCAATATCTCAAACTGGTTCGTGAAGAACATCAGAATGGCGATAGCGGCTGAAGAGACAGCCAGGAAAATCACGGCCACATAGGGAACCGCGAAGGAGATGCTAACACGCGTGAAAATCGCTGGCAAAACATCTTCGCGGGCCGCCGCATACAGAAAACGCGAAGCCGTAGCAAAGCCACCATTGAAGGTCATCACCGCTGTGAATAGGGTCGCGATCAACATCAGCCAGATACCAGCCTGCCCAAGTGCGGCCTTAGCCAACAGCATTTGCGGAACCGGCGAATTAATGATATCTGGGCTGTGAACATTCAGCAGATGGCTTGAGGCCACCGTGAAGAGTCCGTAGGAGATCGCCAGCAAACCCAGGGAGATAAACATGCCACGCGGAATCTGACCAATATCGTTGATCTCTTCCGAGAGCGGCGTCACCCATTCAAAACCGGAAAAGACAAAGACGCCAATCGCGACGGCATTAATCAGGTCAATCGGGTGCCCAAAAGCGTCGAAGGGCGAGCGCAATTGGAAGCCATGCTGTCCGAGCGCAATCAGCGAGATAACCAGGAGGAAGAGCAACAGGCCGTAGGTTGCAACATCCTGGAGCAGACCAGCAATTTTGATGCCACGCAAGTTTGATCCCATGGATAGGCCCAGCAAAACAAGAATCCAGATCAATGAGGCCCATTGGGGAAGATTGAAGGCATAAGTAATGGCGCTGCCAACCACATAGCTATCCGCTGCAATGACAGCGATGATAGTGAGCAGATAGCCAAAGGTAATGACTAGCGAGAAGTTATCGCCAATCGCCTCTTTCATGTACAGACGCACGGCGGCGGCTGTGGGATAGAGCGCGTTCAGTTCGGAGAAGCAGAGCGCAGCCAGAATAGCCAGTAAGCCAGCGATCACAATCGCTATCCACCCCGAATCACCACCTAATGATGAGGCCAGTTGAATACAACTGAGCAAGCTAATGGCCGCGTATGCCAGCCCGGTGCTCGTCGAGACGACGGTGCGGAACTTGAGGACGCGACGCAAGGAGACTGGTTCGTTCAAAGTTGCGGACTCCTTAAATAGATAGATTGTTGGGTTTGAATATTAGAGTACATGCAAATTGATGAACTGTCAATGAGTTGATCTCAGCGTAAAGCAATGCTATTGATCGAAGAAAAAGAAGCGTTAAGAATGCAGGGTGAGCATTAGCTGCTCACCCTGCATTCTTAACGCTTAAAAGCTTGCTTTCAGCCAGACTTTGTCAGTCAGAGCGGTTTTCACTTTCTGGATATACTCTACTGCTCCCTGATTGTACCAACCACCACTAAACCATCTGCCGAGGCAACCCCAGATATCACCCGCGTGATAGTGCGCATAACCTGGAAGAGGCGTGCTGCCACTTAAATAGGTGGTCCAACCGTCATAGCAGGCACGAATGGTGCCATACATAAACTCCGCACTAAAGGCGGTGTCCGTGCGGCTCATGGGCCAGGCACTTTGAAAATAGATATATTTGAGCTGGAAAATTCCATAGCTCTGGTAACATCCCTGACCATCCCAGGTGCCCGGCGGACACACGGTTTGGTCAGAAGTATAGTCACCAAGCTGACTCTGTTTCCAAGACGATTCTATCACTGCCTCAGCACGCGCCAGATTGGGATCGATGCCCCATTTACAGGCTACCCACTGAAGAATCTCGTCGGTTGTGCCAGTAAAATTCCCGCTGATCTGTTTGCGTAGGCTATCCGAAAGCGGACTCTGCCCCATGTTCGCGCCCCAAGGAGCTAACGCGGCGATCTGCTGAGTAGTAGGCACTGTTTGGTTGGCTTGCGTGTTCTGGGGTCGCGGCTCAAACGAAGAGCGCTTGACACTCGCCGCGCACTGAGCTTCGCTCGGCAGGGCTGCACCAGGTGGAAAACTGGTTTGCCCAGACTTACCAATAGGAATGGGAACCGTTGTTGGACTCACAACTGTTGTTGGACGTATCACTGGCGTCGGTTGTGGGGCTAGTGCAAACGACATACCATGCCCAGCAGAGGTCGCAGTCGCGTCGGGACGTAGCCCATTAGCCGCACCAACACCACATCCTTCCAGGATAGTCATCACTATTAGCAACAAGCAGCATACCAGTAATATTGGTTGCTGACGTTGTAGTTGAGCAAAAAGAGACTTGCCCATGTATATTTACACACCAATCCGCAATCCTTACAGACGCACGACAAACAACGACTTAGCTCGCGAAATCTTCCGTAATCCAGACCAATCCACGCGCATCAACATATATACCCACGCCAACGCGCTGGTAGGATGTATTCAGGAGATTCTGACGATGACCATCATCGGGAGGCTGCTCGTTGAGCATTTGCTGATCGATTTTCTGCACACCAGTCCAGGAGGTCGGGTTAGGCGATGTGTAGCCAATGTTCTCGCCGCAGCTTGTCCACGAAATGCCCTCGTTGCTGATGCGTTGCGCAGGATCAGGCTCGCCGGGACACTGATGTTGCATGCCGCAACTCCCAGACATCGTAATACTATGTTGGCGTGCCCCATTGGAGAGTGTGCTACTCAGTGTATACGCAGGCAGACCAGAGGCGGCGCGATCCTGGTTAACCTGATGAAATAACTGTTGCTGTAACTGGCCCTCTGCACGCGTCCACCCAGGTGGCGTGTTACTGGTTGGTGGCGGCGTGGATGGATGACTGATCGGTGGCGGCGACGTTGGAGACGCGGTAACGGCAGGAGTGGGAGAAGGTGTAGGCGTAGGTGTGTCCGTAGCTTGCGCAGGTATGGCAAGCACAGGATTAGCGTCAGATGGCAGGCTGGACCCGTCTGGTGCAGACGCAGCCGATGTCTGGGCCAATGAGTTCCCTGCATTCTGGTTGACTGATCCACACCCAGCCAGCAAGAACAACAAAAAGAGCAATCCTACAAAACGCCAATTCGCCCGATGCATATGCATTAACCGTTCCTTTGTGTATCATGAGATGCCGCGAAACTCAATCTCGTCTCAGGCAGTGTAGCACAGACATGAATAGGTATCAGTAAATGAACGCATATATAGGACTTTCTGGAGAATATGTATCAGAAATTCTGTTAACCAACTGGTCGCAACATCGGCAATTCAGGCCGAATCTCAAACCGCAACAGACCGTGCGCCTGGCGTATTGCAGCCTCGACGACGGCGGATGTCTCTCCGCGTGCGAAAATGAAGCCAAGATAGCTGGCGCCTTCGGGCAGTGCCACGAGAGAATAGTTGAGTTTCGCGGTGATCTCAACACCAGTGATGAACGGGACTTGCCGCGCCTCTGTAACGCCGTGGATGCTTTTGAGCAGCCCAGCGGCGGGAATAGGAATCATCATGACGCCAGCGGCTTGGCGCTCACGCTCGATCTCCGCGATCTCTTCACCGATGGCGTGGCGCAGGATGAGTTCTTCCAGGCACATGCCAGCGCCGAATTCCAGCACGGTTGAGCACAGGCCACCAATCGAACGTCCAGCGATTTCCAACATCCAAGGACCATGCTCGTTCACACGCAACTCGGCATGGACCGGCCCCTCGCGCAGTCCCAGCGAGGCGGAGGCAGTAGCCACACAACGAGCGATCTCTGCTTGCGTGGACTCCGCTAGACATGAGGGGGTCACGTAAATGGTCTCCTCGAAAAACGGGCCATCTAGCGGGTCGGGCTTATCAAAAAGGGTCAGTACTTTCAATTGGCCATGCGTCAGAATGCCCTCCAGAGCCACTTCGCAACCAGGAATAAAATCCTCAACCAGTATTGAAGTCTCGTCCTCGACATAGCCCTCGCTCAGCAGAAGACGCTTCAAACGCCGGAAAGCTATGATAAACTCTCCTGCATCGTTGGCACGTATGACACCGCGACTGCCGGAGAGACGCAGTGGCTTGAGCACACAGGGATAGCTGACTTGCACAGCGATCTCGTGTGGGTCTTCGCGTAAGAGAAACGGGCGAAAGATTGGGCAAGGTGCACCACCCTGCGCCATCAACGTGCGCATCAGCAACTTATCGCGTGCAGCCTCCGCAGCATGCGGCGAATTATGCGGCAGGCCCAGTTCGGCACAGGCCCGCGCCGCCAGCTCACTCGCACTATCATCCACCGAGATCACTGCCACCAATGGGTGCTCTTGTGCATACACAATAATCGTATGGAGAGAGGTGTCCGGGTCGTTAAAATCCAGACCAAGCGGCACATGCCAGTATTCGGAGAGCGTCTCAGGCAAATCGATGCCTACTACAACCTCCAAATTGAGATGGCGGCCCGCGTTTAAAAAGGCTCCCGCCCGATAGGTTGCGGGAGACATCAAGAGTAAAATACGTCTGGATACTCGCTGTTCATTCATCATTTTTCTGTTTCTATCTCAGAACTATTATCCTGCATAACGTCCACATGCAGCCCTTTGCCCTTGAGGGCAGCCGCCAGCCCAAAGAGGCGCTCGTCACCCAGCACGGTCCAGAGCACCTCTGGCCCATCCCAATGACAGGTAAAGGTGCCCTGCCAGTCACGATGCTGCACACGGCCCTGGAAGTGCCACGAGGAGGCCATAGGGCGCATATGGTTAAAGCCCAAACCGCCTCCATTAATACTAGCAAAATCTCTACTGCGAAAAAGAACTTTCATCGTACTATGTATCTCACCCCAAATCACACCTATGTGCTAAACTGTGGATAATTGTATTCTAGCAAATTTGGAGCAAGCTTTAAAGGGGTATAAGTAGCTCCACCACACAATAATCGAGAATAATCATGTACTTGTGAAAGGCAGCACGACAAATAATGACTCAGCTCGCGTTTCTTTTAGATGTAGACAATACCCTGCTGGCCAATGATGAGGTAAAAGAGCATCTCGACCAGCATTTACAGAGCATACTGGGGGATGCATTGGCTAAACGGTTCTGGGAAATCTATGAGCACGTACGTCAGGAGCAAAGCGTGGTCAATATCCCACTCACGCTGCAACGCTTGCGTGAGGAGGTGCCCACAGATAAGTTGGATGAACAGACGTACCAGCAGGCACACGCGTTGTTCGACCACTACCCGTTCTTCCAGAATCTCTACCCGCAGGCCATCGAAACGCTGCACTACCTGCGCACTCTGGGCCTAACGATTATTGTGTCGGACGGCGATCAGTATTTTCAGGCCGAGAAGATTACCAATAGCCACCTAGCTGAAGCCGTCGAGGGGCGCGTTCTGATCTATACGCACAAGCAGCGACACCTGGACGAGATCCTTCAACTGTTCCCGGCTGAACAGTATGTCATGATCGACGACAAGCCACAGATCCTGGCCGAGAGCAAACGTCTGCTGGGAAAGCGGCTGACCACGGTTTTTGTGAAACAGGGCAAATATGCCTTGGAAGTCGAAAACTTTATCCCAGACATAAGCGTTGAACACATAAGCGAGGTGCAGAACTTCACCGCAGAGCAATTTCTGCAAGCCTGAAAAACGTTTAAAAATCCTTATACCGCAAACAGTCAAAAAAACAGAGAGGTATCATTTCATGAAATTTCACATCAAAAAGCAAGCGTGGACGCTACAAGAAAAATTTACTGTACAGGACGAGGGAGGCACACCCGTCTTCGAGATCAAAGGCAAGTTTTTCCACATCGGCGACAATCTGGTCGTGCATGATTTAGGATCACATGAAGAGGTCGCACATATCAAGCAAAAAGTGGTGGCGCTAACTCCTCACTATGAAATCTATCACAAAGGAAAACAGTGGGTGGGCTTGCATGAAAAGCTGTTCCATTTCTCCGGTGAACGCTTCAAAATCAAGCAGGAAAATGGCGAATTCATGCATATCGCTGGTAATCTCTGGGAGTGGAATTTTAGCGTGAACAACGAACGCGGTGATCTATTGATGCAGGTCGGACAGAACATCTCACTGTTCAACAATAGTTATGGCATCGAGGTTGCTCAAGGCGTCGATGTGCCTCTGGTAATCGCACTGACCATCGCCTTTGAAATGATTTGCTCCCATCAAGCAAAGAAAGAGGACGCGAGTTAAAGTGAGGCACATAAGCAAGGCGAGCATACTACTCAGCACACATGCCTGGAAAGCGATTCTGTTGGACGCGTATCAGCGTCAGCAGATCGAGGCATGTGGCGCACTGCTGGGGAAGATAGATGGAGAGGGAAACTGGCATGTGGAGGAGGTGCTCCCCTTGCACAACATAGCCGCCTCGCCTGTCTACTTTGAATTCGAGCCTAGTGAACTGCTCACCATTGATCTGGAGCAGCCTGGGCGTATGATTGGAGTCTACCACAGCCACCCCACTGGACCAGATATAGCCAGCTCCACTGACTGCCAAAACATGCAGCGTGTCAATCGTGAGCAGCACATTCCTTGGGTCTGGTTGATTGTCAGCGGTCCCTTCACCAACCAACCCGCATCAAACAGTCTGGCTAGTGAAGGGGCCGCCATTTCCGCAAGAGGCGCGATAGCGTATCATCACTACCAGGATACAGGCTTGCAGCAAATCGCCATCCAACGCAGCGAGAGAGAGGCCATAGAGCCTGTTTAAGACCAACAAACGCCTATGGGAAGTTAGGTTAAGCGAGTAGTCAGATTCAGGCAGATGCGTTATAATGAATGCCGTTGAGACTCGCTCTGATAAGTCAGAAGGGTTTTGTCCCGACTCTCACGCCTCTTGTTCTTACAGCAAGCGTTTGTGAGAGGAGAACAAGACATTTAGATACATACAAGTTTTTTTATAAAGGATTGGTCGTCATGAAGTGCCAACATTGTGGGAATGAGTTAGTTCCGGACGAGGTGTTTTGCGGACAGTGCGGAAATCCCAATGCTACACCTATCCAGCCAACGGAGATGATGCAGACTCCATCATCCAGAAGCGGACTCATGGGCAACGGAAATCGCGCTGACGCCTTTCCTTCCAACCAAGCCAGGCCAAACCAATCGGTCATTCGCCAGAACCAGGGTCCACAGTCACAAGGCGGCTTCTATCAAGATGCGACAGAAGCGCAGTCGATAGTTCCAGGAACACAATATCCACCGCAAGGCTTCCAGAACGGCGCTGGCATGTCTGGCGGCTACAATAATAACTCCGGGCAATTTGGCACACAGGCGCAACAGCAACCTTTCCTGACGGGGAATTATCCCCCCAATACGAACTACCCAGCAACACCAATGGGATTTTCTAATGGGCAGTTTGGGCAGGGCTATGGGTCAAGGCCTGGGGTTGGAGGAACACCGCCGCCACAAAAACGCAACAATGCGCTGATGGTCGTTGTCATTGTCTGCCTGATCTTCGCCATCATTACGGTTGGTGTTGTGGGCACGCTATTCGCCCTGAAAGGCACGAACAACACCCAGACGACCCCTACAACAGTCGTCCAGGCAACAGCCGCCGCAACGGCTACACCGACTCCCAACCCAACACCATCACCTACAGCCACGCCGACTCCCAGTCCCACAGCGGTACCCACACCTGCGCCGGATGCGAATTTTGCTTGGTGTGGCACGCAATGCACGCAAAGCGGCTATCAAATTGAATACCCGAATGGCTGGACACAAGGAGCTACACAAAGTGGAGCTGGCATCCAGTTCACCCATGTAAGCGATGTGCGGCTCAACTCTGTAGCTGTAAAGACGCCCAGTGCAGGCGCTACATCCGCCAGTGATCTGCTCGCTGCCGAGGCAGTGAACTTCAGCAGCCAGACAGGCTACCAAAGTCCACAAAACTTGCCTAGCGTCACCATAGGAGGGGAAAATTGGAATGCCCAAGTGTTGTATTATCAGATCAATGGCCAAACGGAACAGGTGAACATCTACGCAACGATTCACCAGGGCAAAGGCTATGTGATCGAACTCCAGGCTGGGCAGACTCAATTTTCAAGTACTAATACCCAGTACTTTGGACCGATGATCGCGAGCTTCCAGTTTGTCGCTGCAACAGCATAACCAGCAGGGTGCTAAACGCAAACTGTAGAATTTGACAAACAATGTACAGGTGAGATACGCTAACACGTAATGAAATATAGACCACATATGCTAGCTAGCGGAACACGTCCAGGGAAGCCGTTTGCACGGCCTGTGTCTGTATTCATTGCATCAGACGGTTAATCTCTTCTCAAAGTGAAAAAGGAACACGCATTATGTCGGTACTGGCTATTATTGGGGCGCAATGGGGCGGCGAAGGCAAAGGTAAAATCGTTGATGAATTATCGATGCACGCGGATTTTGTGGTACGCTACCAGGGTGGGAGCAACGCAGGGCATCGCGTCGTCCATGAAAACGGGGAATTTGCGTTTCGTCTCGTGCCATCCGGCATTCTCTTTCCCAATACGACCTGCGTTATTGGCAATGGCGTGGTAGTAGACCCCAAAGGGCTGCTCGCCGAAATGGAAGAGTTGCAGGTACAGGGCATTGATACCTCACATCTGTTTATCAGTGAGCGTGCACATGTGGTTATGCCATACCACTTTCTCCTGGACCGCCTGGAAGAGGAAGCTCGCGGCGCAGATAAAATTGACAGCACGCAGCGCGGCATCTCGCCAGCCTATGTCGATAAACACGCACGCGTCGGCATTCGCATGGTAGACCTTCTCGACGTTGATACCTTTCGCGCAAAACTTGCCTCAATCCTCCAACAAAAGAACCGCATGATTACCCAGATTTACGGCCAACCCCCACTCTCGCTTGAAGAAATCCACGGAGAATACTTTGGTTACGGCCAGCGCTTGCGTTCACATATCGTCGATACGCAGGTAATGCTGCATGATGCCTTATTCGAGCACAAAACGATTGTGTTGGAAGGGGCACAAGGTGCATTGCTGGATATCGATTTCGGCACCTATCCCTACGTAACTTCTTCCTCGACCATGACCACCAACGCCTCCAGCGGAGCGGGTCTGCCACCTCATTCGATTGAGCAGATCATCGGCGTCTATAAGGCGTATATCACGCGTGTGGGCAGCGGCCCCATGCCCACTGAACTTTTTGATGCTACGGGTCAGATATTACGAGATCGCGGGCATGAATACGGCACGCATACAGGTCGTGAACGGCGTTGCGGCTGGTTTGATGCTGTGGCTGGCCGTTTCGTGGCTCACATCAACGGTCTGAACTCTGCGGTCATTACCAAGCTAGATGTACTCGATACACTGCCCACGCTGAAGATTTGCACCGCCTACCAATTGCGCGGTAAGCTCGTTCACAACTTCCCAGCGACGATGAACGACCTAGCCGCCTGCGAACCAGTCTATGAAGAGGTTGCGGGTTGGCAATGCGATACCAGCAATATCGCCACCTATGACAAACTGCCTACCTCCGCCAAAGTCTACCTAAAACGTCTGGAAGAGCTGCTGGAAACACCTGTCTCGCTAGTCTCGGTCAGCCCCCAACGTGGTCGTACCATCCAGGTTCAGGATATCATGGCTAAGCAGGAGTATGATACACGCTATCCACGTAATGCGATGAGATAAATACTTCTGAAGGAGTAGAGAATGTCGCTCTCTGAATTACAAGCAAAACGTGCAGAGATTCTGCGCACTGCCAGCAAATATGGCGCATTCAATGTGCGCGTCTTTGGCTCGATTGCGCGTGGCGAAGCGGATGCTGAGAGTGATATCGACCTGCTCGTTGATATGGAAATAGGGCGTAGCTTATTTGATCTGGGTGGGCTGTTAACAGATCTCCAAATATTATTGGGACAAAACGTGGATATTGTCACAGAGAAGGGGTTGCGCGAGCGTATTCGCGAGCGCGTGTTGAAGGATGCAGTGATGTTATGAGAGATACGACCGAACGCTTGCAGGATATTCAGGAAGCAATTACACGTATTCTCCCCTCTCAGCTATCCCAACGGCTTCTTCGTCATCGCGCCCCCGCTGCGTGGATACTGCACCGGGCACAACTTGACCTGTTCCCACACCAGTATCCTACGCCCATCATCCAGTCCAGGCAGCGTCACAGGCACATCGGCTTTGAGAACCAGCCCTAGCTTTTGAGCGGCGCGTTTACCCTGTTCAAGCTCATCCGCAAGTTCGCCTTTTTTGGGCAGGAGAATCTGGCCACCAACACGGCAAAAGGGCGCGGCATATTCTAGTAACGCCGGCAGTGCAGCAACAGCACGCGCCGTAACAAGATCGAAGGATGCTCGATAGCTAGGCGTGTGGGCCAGTTCTTCAGCTCGACCATGCAGGGCTTCAATAGACTGCAAACCGAGCGTCTCAATGATGTGGCGCTGGAAATTGACCTTTTTGCCAGTAGCCTCCAGTAACACAATCTCCCACTGTGGACGCGCAATCTTGAGCGGCAAACCTGGAAAGCCCGCACCCGCGCCTATGTCGAGCATACGCGCCTGCTCAGCATCGTACACCTCTAGCAGCGAAAGCGAGTCGAGAAAGTGCTTGAGCAATACCTCGGTTGGATCAGTAATGGCTGTTAAATTGACGCGTGTGTTCCAATCGAGTA
This sequence comes from Ktedonobacteraceae bacterium, assembly GCA_039923935.1. GTDB lineage: Bacteria > Chloroflexota > Ktedonobacteria > Ktedonobacterales > Ktedonobacteraceae > Paraktedonobacter. Next base: position 10,718 of record JBDTBU010000379.1, read on the forward strand.
GAGTATCGCGCAATTGTAGGAATTGTTCGATGCTCGCAGGATCGGCAAGCTTTTGCAATGCTGTGAGACTTTCCTGTTCAGATACCTTTTTTTCTTGCATATACCTACATCTATTTTCTTATTTAAGAGACATTCGTACGCTTTCTCTTTATTATTCTAGCAACCTTTTTTCCAAATGGCTACCCCCAACGACGTTCGCGGAATAATTTGCCTTACACTAACATTCTCTTAGGTAGGAAATAAAAATAAGCAACAAACGGAATGGAAACATCATCTGATAGATCATCTACAGGTAGTTATAGAGAGACCTACCCATTCGTTTTGCTGCATGAAGGATTTAAGGAAAACATGAGCGATCCCGATAATTTTAACACCAACGTCATCACAGAATTCCGCACCAATAGCGGCAAGGTCGGCGGGTATTTTGCTGGCGCTACATTGCTTCTGCTCACCACAACTGGGGCGAAAAGCGGCCAGGCTCGCACTGCGCCATTAGTATACACCACCGATGGTGATCGTATCATCATCGTGGCCTCTAAAGCGGGTGCAGATACCAACCCGGATTGGTATCATAATTTGCTGGCTCATCCAGTCGCGACTGTTGAAATTGGCAATGAGCGTTTTCAAGCGCAAGCGGCTGTGACAGAAGAGTCAGAGCGTGTGCGCCTGTACGCTAAAATGGTTGAGGTTATGCCAGGCTTTGCCGACTATGAACTCAAGACCAGCCGCAAAATTCCAGTCGTCGCTCTGGAGCGCATAGGCTCTGCCCAATAAGCATAGTGTATAAGTATGTGGGTCTATGTAAAACATGTTTTACATAGACCCACATACTTATACGAAAAAACACGCTACGAGATATGCTTGCGTTTGCTGTTCAGGTAATCTACCAGGAGATACTCCCCCAGATTGTTTTTGTCGGCGAAGAAGGTCCGCCCATGATTGATGGCCGAGAGTTGATTAACGAAGGCCACCATCCAACGATCATCCTCCAGCATGAAGGTGTTGATTGTGATGCCTTCGCGTGTACAACGCTGCACCTCTAGCAGGGATTGCTGCTCGGCATAGGGATTGGGCGGATAGCCAAAGCGCCACTCTTCCTGCTCGTACCAAACGGTTGGGCCACCATCAGTAATCAGGATGATCTGTTTGTTGGTGCCGTGTTGGCGTGCAAGCAGTTGACGAGCCAGCATCAGCCCGTGAGCCAGATTGGTGCCGGTGGTGTTATCGTAACTGCTCATCTCGATCAGTTCCTGCGGCTTGTATTCGCGGGCGACGAACGAGAAGCCCACTACGAACAGATTATCGCGTGGAAACTGTGAGCGGATCAGACTCTCCAAGGCCACAGCGACCTTTTTAGCGGCAGCCTGGCAGTGGTTATAGACCATGCTCATGCTCATATCGATCATCAGGACCGTTGAGGACTGAGTAATCAATTCTGTACGATACACTTCAAAATCGTCCTTATGCAAGTGCACCGGTGTACCAACGCCGTTCCGATGAATGGCATTCATGACGGTCTGTTCCAGGTCGAGCAAGAAAGGATCACCGAACTGGTAGGGCTTGCTTTCGTCGGTGCGCTCACCACCGACACCTCGGAACTGGCTGATGTGGCGACCAAAGCCGTCACGTTTGAGCTTGTTGAAGATGTCTTGCAGCGCCTTCTGGCCGATCTTGCGCATCCCGCGTGCGGTCAACTCCCAACGCTTGCCGCGCTTCTGGATATAGCCAGCCTCTTCCAGTGTGCGCATCAACTCTTTGAGCTGCTCAACCGACTGGTATTCATCGTTGCCAAGCAGGTTCTTGACCTTCTCGCTATCGATGGCTTCCAGGTTGTCCATGCGCCGGGCCTCCTGGAACTGCTCTTCGAGACCCTCCATCTCTTGCATACGGCCCATCATACGCATAGCTTCGTTGAAGGGCAAAGATTCGTCGCCTCGGAAGGGGAAACGCGTGCGCATACCCTCCGTGGGAGCCACTGCTTCGAGGTTCTGGGCTAGCTCCATCATATCCACACGGATACGATCATCGCCCATAAGCTGCTCCATAAGATCTTGCAACTCTTGACGCTGATCGGACGAGAGATTATCCATGATGCCTTGCATGGCCGCCTGCTGCTGCCGCATCTGCTCGATGAGATCGTCCAGCGAATTGACGCCGGGGAAGTACTCTCCGTGCTTCTGCATAAAGCTATCAAAGTCTGGCTCAAGACCCTGCTGGCGTTCGCGCAACATCTTGTTCAGGTCGCGAATCATCTCGCGCATTTTAGTGATATCTTCGGGGGACATATTCTGCAACGATTGCTGCATACCCTGGAAGAACTGCTGCATCATCTGTTGCTGCAAACTCGCCAGTAACTCCTGAAACTTCTCACGCGCCTGCTCGTCCATGAAATCGTAGTCGGTGAGCTGCTTGATCTGACCTGGCACATCTGCTGGCAACTGATCCAGGAAATCCTGCTTGCGCTTGGCGATCATCTCCAACATACGCTGCTTCTGCTCAGGCGTCAAATCATCGCCAGACGACGCCTCCCCCTGACCGGATTGGCCCCCCGTTTGCCCAGCTTGGCTACCCTGACTGGACTGACCAGATTGGCCTGTTTGCCCGCGTTGGGATGTCTGACTCTGCTGACCATCCTGGGATGTGTCGGACTGTTGGTCTTGCTGAGCGCCCTCAGCATTGGCCTGTTGGTTGCGCTGGTATTCGTCGCGCAATTTCTGAAGACGCGCTTGCTGCTCAGGTGTCAGCGACGAACCAGGCTGAGACTGCTCACTCTCTGAGCCGGGAGGCTGCTCCCCAGGCTGCTGCTGTGTACCTGACTGAGATTGGTCAGGGCCGTCGAGACGATGCTGGATACCATCGCGTTCCATCTGCTTGATCTCTTCCAGCTTTTCGCGCAGATCATCCATCACCCCAGAGGCCATATTATAGCGGCTAAGCTGCTGTTGACGCTGGTTGCGCATACGCTCCAACAGTTCGCGCAGACCCATCGTACGGCGTCCATCCTCGCTACGCACGCCATCCTGCATCAAACGCCGTAGCGCCTGTTGCAGGTTGCCGTCTTCCATATAGTCATCGGAGAGCGCGTTGAGAATATCGTCGGCGTCCAGACCATCGATGCGCTGCGTGCCATCCCAACGCGAATAGCCATAACGGTTTTTGAAAAAGCGTTTAAACATCCTTCGGCTCCTTCGTAACAACGGGCAGGACACGGATCAACATGCCAGCGCCTTCCCCTATTGGATACTGCAATTAGTTGCGCCGATAGTGCACTTTGCCGTTGACTTGATCCTTATTCAGACGCCGGTTGAGATGCAACCCTTCAAGGATAAACTCGACTGCCGAGGCGATGCTCGCGGGACCACCCTTGCGAGCATCCAGCTTATCCACAGCCTTGCTCAGTCCGCCTACACGCGCAAGCTGGTTGACGTATTCCATTGAGGAGAGTTCGTCGCCAACCTGGACGTTCAGGCCACGCTCAAAGCCTGCAACCAACTGATCAAATTCGCGTGTCTCAAAGTACTCGCCAAAGACTGTGGTGATGGCTGTGTTGATGAGTTTCTGCACAACACGATCTTCTTTGATATCGCCGACAGCATCTAACTCGATCTTACCACAGGTCGAGGCCATAATGGCTGAGAGGTCGCTGATGCGTGGTGCAATCTGGCGCTCTTTCAGACGTAGTGCGCGGCGCAAGGCGTTGCTCAACACGTTCTCGTAATTCGAGATAGAGACGCGTACGCTCACACCTGAACGCTGGCTGATATCGTTGCTCTTGCGTGCTAGATGCGTCACTTGAGCAATGACTTCTTTCATGAATTGTGGGAAAACCACATCCAGGCCATCGCTGTCAAAGTGAGTGCTCTCGGCATCCATGATGGTGATCTCGTGTTCAAGCACATAGGGATAATGTGTACGAATCTCCGAACCCACGCGGTCCTTGAGCGGCGTGATAATGCGCCCTCGATTGGTGTAGTCTTCGGGGTTGGCACTAGCCACAACATAGACATCAAGGGGCAAGCGAATCTTGTAGCCACGGATCTGCACGTCGCGCTCTTCCATAATATTGAGTAGGCCCACCTGAATACGCTCGGCGAGGTCGGGCAACTCATTGATACAGAAAATACCACGGTTGGTACGCGGGATCATGCCATAGTGGATGGTCAGTTCGTCGGAGAGATAGCGACCCTCGGCCACGCGCACGGGGTCCACTTCACCAATCAGGTCTGAGATAGTGATATCGGGCGTAGCCAACTTCTCGCCATAGCGCCGATCACGCGGGAGCCAGGCAATCTCAACATTGTCGCCTTGCGCGGCCACTTTATCGCAACAGGCCCGGCAGATCGGCTCGTAGGGGCTGTCGTTAATCTCGCAGCCCGCGATCATCGGAACTTCGTCATCCAGCAGGTTCGCGAGACTGCGGGCCATACGCGTCTTGGCTTGGCCGCGTTCGCCCAGGAAAATGATATCTTGTCCAGAGAGAATAGCGTTCTCGATCTGTGGGATCACCGTCTCTTCATAGCCCACAATACCTGGAAACAGATCTTCCCCCGCCCGAATTTTCTGAATCAGGTTTTTACGCATCTCCTCTTTGACAGAGAGAACCTTATATTCACTGGCACGCAACTCGCCAATTGTGCGAGGTCGGGTAGTAATGGTCATGCTACTTACTGCAACCTTTCTTGGGGGTGGCTTCGTGGACATATCGGCCTGGGAAAAAGACATATTCTGCTCTCCCAATAACTGCCACAAAACCGAACAGGTGGAACTTGCAGTAATTCTACCCCCTGGCAATCGAAAGTGCAAGAGTTATTAGTCACGCGGGTTGCTTAGACCACTATACGAACAGGTATGTATTCATCGTTGGGTTCTCCTCAGCGAACATTTCTCTGTCTCACAGCACCAGGGGCATACGCGGTGGCGCAGTGGCCCAAAGTAGAGTAACTTCCTCTGCGGTCAGGCCATACGCGGCGTTGACCAAATCATTGAGCTTGTGTTCCAGTGTCGCTGCTTCGGTCTTGTATTGTTGAATGGGAATGATTTGCTCGGCGTAGCCTGCTTGTAGGGCTTTCAATGTGGCAGGGGTAAGCTTGCCTGCTGCTTTAGGACGCCGTTTGCGTACTTCAGCGACAAAAGCCTGTCGATCAAGCTCGACGAAGTTGTCCAGCCGTTTGCCTGGTTCCTGCACATTAAACTCAGTAAACAGCCAATCCAGCACAAGCTGTCGTATCTCTTGGCTAGCTCGCGTGATGTCGATGAGACGTGTTACAACCTCTTCTATCTCTGCACGTATCGTATCGGTAGGAGTAGCTATAGGGAGTACTCCCATCAA
>JBDTBU010000380.1:0-5524 GCA_039923935.1 Ktedonobacteraceae bacterium
AAGGTAATGTTCTGGAAAGCCTGGCACCGCTTTTTCGCAGAGGCTAAACCGACAGACGAATGATCGACAGCGAGCAAACTGTCACATCGCGGAGCGAGGAAGGCCGTCAAAACCCCAATGGAACAGCCTATTTCTAACACGCGCTCATAGTGAGCCTCTGGGAGAGCGGCCAGGGTCACGCGATATTTCGTCTGTTCATACACGCTCGTTGTGTAATGCCAGGGATCAGACTCTTCCCGATAGATCCGGTCAAAGACGCTCGCCGGAGTCGAGTTCTGCTGGTGTTGTGTGTTCTGTCTCTTCTGTGTGTCGCTCTTCATCCTGTTGGTTCCTTTTTCTCTGAGCTCCTCTGTCTGGTAAACAGCAGAGCATAGAGACGTTCTGCGCCTTATGAGGTCGTCCTTTCAACGCAGGAAAATACCACTCATCGGCGCGGCTCCTCCACGCGTCGTCTTTTGCTTTCCTCAAGCACACCAGAGCTACTCACACCAGGAAGGGCATCGCCCTGGGTATGGGAACGCGCCAGAGCCACAACTGCTTGCGCCGCTGCCGCAATTGCCAGAAACGACTGGTGTAAACGGTAACAAGGTACATGCTGAACGATCTTTTCAAGCAGAGGAGTACCATCAGGGGGCGCGGAAAAAAAGCTGAATGGCAATCTTCAGGTGACTAGCTGAGCTTCCAGAGCGGCAAGATAGCGCTTAGGATCTTTGCGGAAGCGGAACTGTTGTCGGCGACATTCCTCCCGTTGTTCTAACTGGGCACGCAGCTTGCGCCACTGGAGATAATCGCGGGGTTGGAGTTCCTCAGCCGAGAAGATCTGCTGTGTGCTGGTGACGGTAGCGACGACCCGCACCGCCCCCCGAACCACGACTCCGGGGATAGCTCCCCGTCGGCCCGTGGCACGCCGCTCATGGACCCGCGCGACGCCAAAGCAGTGTTCCAGTTCGTTGTTCGTGCACGGCAAGCCTGCGACATCGTAGCAGTGGAAGAGACCAGGCGCGAAGTTCTTGGTGATCTGACAAAAATGCTCAATGGCCCCAGCAAGTGGTCCCACGTCGGCTTGCTGGTCCTGCATGTGTTTGACGAACGCAAGATAGGTGGCCCGCACCTGTGCCCCCGTGTGTTGTGGCTCGTTGGCCAGGATCTGTGCCGCTTGATGGACCCACCCAGAGCCGATCTGCAGCGGCGGCCACAGCGAGGCGGTGGCTTTCATCCCTTTCGTCAAAAGGCGCTGCAACTGCTTTAAAAGAGGGGGGAATCTTTTTTTTCCTGGAGACGGGCGAGGGAGTCACTGATCTGGGTGAGGCGATAATGGAGGGTGAGACCAGAAGGGTGCAAGGGCGAACGTCCATCATCCGTCAATGCTGCACGCACCGCCACGCAATAGCCCCGGATCGCCTCATTTTCCGGCGTGGGGTGCTCTTCCAAGGCTCGCTCAATCGGTCGCACCCCTCGCACCTGCTTCTTCAAGAGGGTTTTGGCATGCCGGTCTGCGTCGGAGAGAGGAGCAGTGGCATCCTTCAGGTAGTGAAACTGACACAACTGATGCGGTACCTTGGGGAAGACAAAGGCCACCGCGCTGCCGATGGTCTCCTGGCCGTCCGAGATGACGCCTGTGACCGGTACTTTCCATGGCTCCAGCACCTGCTTGACTTCCGTCAGCAAGGCCGTCAGATCGCCGTGTGTGCTGCTGAGCAACGGACGTGCCAGCAGGATTTCTTCGGACAGGCAGTCCCGGACCACCCACAAGACCTCATGCCCCACATCCGGCTGTAAGCCATCGAGAGCCAGGATCACGTGGCCTTGTTGCTGGAGGCGGCCTTTGATCCGTTCGTGATCGGCGATGCGTAAGGCGACCAGTTCTTCGTAGCGGTGCATCAGATGGGTCACACTGCGCTCCGCAATCCTGATGCCACGTGCCACCAGGGCTTGATGCATTTCTGGCACACTGCGGTGCTCACGGAAGCGCCACTGGCCAATCAGCGCAATGACGTCCAGGCCGAATTCGCCATGCGGCAGCGCCCAGCGCCCTTCTTCTTCAGGACGCTGGCGGTGATGATAGTTGGGACAATCCGGCTGGATACACTGCCGGATCACCAGGGTCAATTTCCATTGGCCAGACAGCGTGGTCACGCTGCGATGGCCGTGCTTGGCCACCCACAGTGGCTGGCCGCACTGCTCACAGTGCTCCTGAAACGGGGTCAAGGTGATCTCTTGCGTCGCTTCGGGGCGCGGAGTTCGTCGAGCCATGCTCTTTCTCCTGTTGCGCTTGTTTGCCTGTTTCTCCTTTCAGGCTACACCTGCTGTCAACCCCAGTTTTCCATTCAGCCTTTTTTTCGCTTGCATCATGCCAGTTTGCAGACGTTCTTCCCCGGACTCAATGAACGCAGCCGGTACAATCGGAGAAAGCGAGATCTCTGGACCGTGATCCTGGCGGTGCGGGTGAGCTTACAGATGGTGCGAGATGCGCTGGAGATGGAAGAGACGGCCGTGATTGACTCGGCTCCCGTGCCCTGTGTGGGCTACAAACGAGAAAAGCAGCACAGCGATTTTCGTGGACGGCAGACTATGGGAGGTGTAGTAGCAAAACACTGACGTATTTCGGGTGTAAACTGCACAGTGTGGTCAGCCTGACCGGAGTGATCATGAGCTTTTTGCTCACCCCAGCCAGTCCGTATGACAATCAGCCGGTGGTGGAATTGCTGGATTCCTTTTCGCATCATCTCAAACGCTTGTTGGGTGATAAAGCCTCCAATGATGCCGAGTTGCAGCAGTTGCTCAAGCAATCTCGCGCTCTGGAGCTGTTGGCCCCAGTCAAAGTGAACCAACCGCCTGTGCGATCTGCTGCTGCCCAGCAACAACTCAACCGTCTGCGCCTGATCTGCGAAACGGTGAATGCGCAGTTGCAAGAGCCATTGCACTTGTCCAAGCACTCTGCCAAAAGCACGCAGGGACTGCTGACCAGGGTCGCCACCAAACTCACCGCTCATAGTGTTGGCATGATGGTCAACGCCGTGTTGGGGCGCCCTGGACTTCATCTGGCTGAGCTTGCCGTTTAGCAACTAGCACAAAGCGTACGTGTCTAACCCTCTAACCTTGAGATGGTTAGAAGGTCTTTGATCTCTTTATGAGCAGAGTTAGCAATGTCTAACCATCTCAAGGTTAGAGGGTTAGCGGTTCTTACATTCTAAGAGCTAGAGGGTTAGACACTCTCTAGGTGTAACGGATACTTGTACGAGTCGCCGTTACATGGTAAACTTACTGATATGTAACGACGACTAGCTCTAAGGAGGCAATGCATAATGGCACGAGGAGAAGAGAAACAGCCGGAGATCCAGATTGACGATCTCCGGCCCAAAGAGACCATCGCCGGCTATCGGGCCACCTGGAAAGAGTATGGCGTGGTGACCTATGCCGAACTGCTGCCAATTGATGATATTCCCGTACGCGGGTTTATGTTGGAGTGCGAGTATAGCACGGCGACGGGACGTGCGGCTGGCCCTCGGCAAAAAGAGCTTGGCCCAACGCTTGTCACTCACATTCGCAAACGTATGGTAGAGGCTATGCGCAGTGCTGGATGGAAGGAAATAGGTGGGCAAACAGGCACACGCAAGAGTATTTGGCAACATTCCAGTCAGATCACCCAAGGCCAAAGAGATCAGCACGAGCACGTTAGCGTTACACTTGATGACTTCACGCTCCCTCCGCTCATTGCAACGGGAAAGAATCGGTATTATCAGTCGGGGGCTATCCAGGGTGATGTGCAGGCAGTGATCGCCTTTTGGCCTGCGCATGACCAGGCGCATCCTGATGCCTATCACCTACTGTCTGGCATCGACTGCTATCCTTTGGCCGGGGAGCCATTGGCCCAGGAGCAGGAGAAACGTGCGAACACCGTACTGGATGGTTTGCGCTTCCAGGTGTTGGCCGCGCTCGCTGCTGCGGGCTGGCGTGTGTGTAAGCAGGTAGCGGGTGGCGAGGATCTCTGGCGCTCTGTAGCAGTTGGAGAACGTTCCATACCAAACGAACAGGGAATCAGTGGTCTGGACACACAGCAACAGCAGCAAGCCACCGTTACGCCTGCTCAGGATGAGGATTTCCAAGTGCTCACGGTGTGTGGCGGCAGACACATTGCTACCTATAACAGAACCATTGTCAAACGCAGTATAACGTATGCCTGCTCATGCTGCGGGCAACCGGCAACGAGAGCGATGTACCCAGGTCCAACACCGCTCTATTGTGACGACTGCGGCAAAGAAGTCACGAGAAAGCAGACGAGGGAACGGGTGGCTCGTTTGCGTTCCCTCAAGGCAGAGCGTGAAGCGAAAAGCGAGTAGCTGTTCCATTGTAGCGTTTTTGAGAAGTCAGAGAGCGAAAGGGAAGCAACACAGGTATGGATAACGGGCAACAAGTGGAGCAATACCTTGAGGCACTCGCACAGGAACTTGACGCGTTGGGCGTCTTGACCCAATATCACTTGGTGATTACTGGTGGAGCGTATCTTCTGCTCCACCAAGAACGGAAATATACGGAAGATATCGATTTTGCCTTAATTGCCGGGGCACGCCGCCCGATGCCTGATCAGGTTTTTCGGACGACGGTGCAGCGTGAGGAAGTTTCCAGCTTGCGGAGCCGTGTGCCGTATGCAGCAGAGTTCAAACAGGGGGTAGCAAATGTGGCGATGGATTATCGGCTGCCCCTGGACTGGATGAATGATGAGGCAGCAGAATATTACTACGAGGATGCCCCTGAGATTGATGTCGCGTTCTGGCGTGCGTTTGGAAGCATCCTCTTTGTGTATCTGCCTACGGCTGATTATGTGTTTGCCACCAAAGTTATGGCGTACCGTCCCAAAGATCAGGATGATATCAAGCTGTTGATCCAGCGGCTTGATATTCGCACCAGAGATGAGGCTCAGGAGATCATTGATCGCTATGTCACCCCCCAAGGGCAACAGTTCTATGAAGTGCGGAAGAAAATAAAGCGATTATTTCGCTAACTGCACGCAAGGCGGTTCTTTACGGGCTGCCTTGTGTGGAGCCACATGCTCACATGCTATACTGGGTAAAAAGGAAGAAGATACTGATGAGCAATGTACCAATCGTAACCGTGCCTCTCCAGACTTTCAAACGCGCCTTTGCAGAAATCTGTACGGGAGAAGGTCCGTGGATCGCGCTGGGGAAATTCATGCATCAGTTTTTTGGAGCTTATAGCATGTTTCGCGCCGAATTGGTACGTGAACCGATTGAACTGCCCCAGGACATGTCTCCTGACCTGTTTCGATGGGCAGTGTTTTGTGCGGCCTCGGTGGAGTACTTGTGCCACACCTATGATCTGCCTTGCCCATCTTGGGTACTGGATGAATGCTATCGCCTGGAAGACCCCTGGTTCTACGACTTAGCTGGCGATTTGCCCGAAGTGCAAGAGGAACTGCGCGAGACCACCTCAGAAGAGTTTGCACGCCGCAACGTGTTTTGTGGGGACGATGTATATCGCAACAAGTACGAACATCGAAGGCGAC
>JBDTBU010000381.1:0-3234 GCA_039923935.1 Ktedonobacteraceae bacterium
TACGCAGATCAGGCCAGTTGTGATGTGGGGCTGAGAACAGACTGCGCTCATATGCCATGGCTGCAAGCGCGGCCTCATGGAAACGTTCTTCTTTGCTGATGGCCCAGAGGCGCAACAAGTTCAAGGCGATCCCAGCAGTGCCATGCCCCATCCCAGCCAGCGGAGTTGTTTCATTTTTGGTGAGCCAGGCGATTCCTTGTGGCTGCGAGCGGGCATGTTTGAGCAAGTGGTCGCCGCATTGCAGAGCCGCAGCCAGCGTTTGCTCAGATGGCACACAGGCGTATAGACTGAGGAGCGCCGCGATACAACCCGCAGAACCGGCAATCACATCCAGATATTCGTCCGTGCGAATCAAGTTGGGAAGTTGCGTGACGATCTCTGCTGCTTCCTCGTAGAGGGCTGGTTCTTGCCAGAGTGTACCCAGGTGGGAGAGCAGATAGATCACAGAACCCGCGCCACTAAAAGCCCCAATACAGTTCCAGCATGTAGCTGCTTGTTGGGAGCGCATTTGCACACGCAACGTTTGTAGTGCTAGGCGAGCCAACGTGGTATAGCGTTTTTCTCCGGTCAGTGCCCCAAGGTGGGCCAGAAAGAGTGCGATACCTGGCAGACCACCGTATAAATCCAGGCTGACCGGCAGAATGCTCCATTCCCGTCCACCCAAGATGTTTACGCTGAGCCAGTTTACCGAATCTTCCCGGATGAGTGCGAGTTTGTGCAGGCGCTCGCCGATAGCCTGAGCCTCACTGAGTAGCCGTTCGTTGGTGGCTTGCGCTTCTGCCGGATGAAGTTGCAGGCCGCTTTTGCGCGTGTGATTGGTGTTCAGTGCGAGGCTGGACAACGACGCTTGGATGATCCAGACTTGCCTCGTCAGATCCAATTCGCCCAACCGTTGGATGCATTTTCTGACCAGATTTCGGCTAGACTCTGGAAAGAAGTCGGTGATGATTTCGCCGTGGGTAGTCACAAGATCACGCGAGTCTGGTGTCGTCGTGAATTTCGGGATATCCTCACGCCACAGGTCAGCACGCTCCGCCAGGATCATGCGTGCCAGCGTTGGTTTCAGGTCCACGCCAATCCACAGCCGCTCAAAGATGCGGTCACGATCAAGAGCGTCGCGCAGGACATTCGGGTGGAAGCTATCGGTTTGTAACATCGCATAATGTTGTGTTGGACGCACCAATACACGCACTTCGTCATGAGTAAAGCGCGGTAAAATGCTTGTGAGCAGTTCGTCACGATGCTTAAGCAAGAGTTGGTAGACGGTGGTAAAGCCTGCGATAATACTCTGTTTGTAGTCCAGCGTCTCGATCTCTTGATCGCGCAATTTGGGTCGGTGCTGTTCTCCGAGAGGTATTTCCATGCGTTCTCTCGTGACGTGCATCTCGTCGGTGCCTTTGCCTTGCCAGGTGGCGACGGGGAAGGGAGTCATCTGATTTGCTTGCCCAGTTAAGCCACTAAGATCGAAGCTCGCACCGTCCCCGTCTGACTGGACATGTTGGGGCAATAGACCGACGCGCAGCACAGAGTGATTGAGCATTTCTTGGCTGGCGTTCTCAGGGCTATCGTCCGCGCCAAAGCGTGGGTGGAACAGCGTCTCCAGATCGATGAGCATAGGATCTTCACCCATAGCAATCAGATTCTGCACATGAAAATCAGTCGCTTCCAAACAATAGAGCAGGGCCAGATACCCCCCTAGGCGCTGATAAAAACGCTCGATCTCTGCTTTTGAGGCGCACCCCTGAGCCGTGATAAATTCACACCAACCATGAGTATCTTTATTGAGCAGTTTGAGTGTGCGAAAGGCAGGTTGGCAGCCCTGTGCATTTAGCCAAGTCAGCACTTCCTGGAAGTGGACATCGAGGGCCAGAGGGCGTGGTTTGTAGACCAGCCGCAGACCGGAACTCCAGGTCAGTGTCATGACGCTATGCCCGCCGTGGTGCAGATCTCCCGCTCCCTCATGGATTTCGCTGAGCGAGCCTGGATCTTCTGTCGGAGAAAACAGACGACAGAGTTCATCCCAATCGGCACAGAGGCGTTGCAAAAATTCCAGTTCACAGATGACCCAGCGTTCAATCATCTCGACCATCTGGCGAGCCAGTACGGGATATTCCTCTAGGAGTGTCAGCATTTGTTCCGGCTGTGCGAGTTGTTGTAAGAAATAATCAAAGCGCTGCTCAGGAGTCTCGCCACGTAAGCGACCCTGGATGCGTGCAACATTTAATTCCAGCACCAGGGTTTTGGTGAGCTTGGAGACAAGCTGATCAAAAATATGCGGAAAGAGCAACAAACCGATATTCTGTGGATCAAAAGGCAGGTGCGTATAGCTTGCTTGGAGTTCGGCAATACCGATGTGCAGGTGTGCGAACCCTCTAGCTAGCAGTGGCTGGATAGTTTGGTAGACAGCCTGGGTATGTGTGTCAGCTACATTCTGTATTGGTAGACTGGATGTATCCTGATGTTCAAATGCGCTGAGAAGATTTCTTAGCCAGGAAGGCTGCTTATCAAACGCCGCCTGGATAACTTCAGCCGGCTGCGCGAGTAGCGTAAGTAGATCTTCCTCGGTGAGCAATTCTGCTGCCAGTCGCTGAGTAAAGTTCTGTTCTGATCGAAAGGGCAGTTGGCCTTTCCATTGTTTGAAGCGTTGTGTAGCTCTTTCCGCGCTGGTCTGCGAAGGAAGAGGTTCGCGCAAAGGGTTCTTCTTTTCCGCGTGGGCATCAGAAACGCGTGCAAGCGTTTGCTCAAGTGGAATAAGAGGATTCTTTTGTAGGAGAGCAATACGCTCGCTCAAGGTGGTCGCTTGATACCACCGCACACTGTCTTGCAGAGTACGGGGAGCCGCGCTTGTTTTCGCTGGAACTTCTTTCATACTATCCCGCCGCAGAGTACCCCACTACCTTCAGACGTGGGAGAAATGCGGCGCTCCTTTCTTTCTCTTCCCAGTTCCCTTACGGGAAGCCGTTTTTGCTAGGAACGGCTAAACCCATGTACATGCACGTTTTACATGTGAAAATGCTCAGAGAGTAGCTTAACCCTTGATGCAAACCTGAGTCAGGCTGGCGAGAAGGTTAATAACATTTACGTTGATCGAGAAGATATTGACTTCACAGATGAGCGCGACAGACTCGTTGCGCACGCTTCCCAGGCTGACAGGAACGATAGCAGCAACAGGAGCGACGGGAGCAATGGCTGCAATAGGACCACCAGGGCCACCAGGGCCACCGCCACTGCCGA
>JBDTBU010000382.1:0-3396 GCA_039923935.1 Ktedonobacteraceae bacterium
GATGCAGCAGCCGTCAATACCACACGTTGGGCGCTCTCTGAACGATTGCAGGCGTTGGGATTGCCAGTAGAGTGCGGGACGGGTGGGCGCACGAAGTTCAATCGTGTGACGCGAGGCTTGGAGAAAACCCATTGGCAGGATGCGGCCTGCGTAGGGGCGAGTACGCCTGCTGTGCTCATCCTCAAGGGTGTCCATCCTTTGCTTATCACAGCATACGGGCGCGGATGCCGCCAGATGTGTTCGATGGACGAGTTCGGATTTCCACGCACCAAGCCCAAGGCCAAGCGTTTCACCCATGCATTCCGCACAGGAGATATCGTACGGGCCACGATTCCGGCTCCGCTTGCCCATGCTGGGGTGCATGTCGGAAAGCTGGCAGCCAGAGCCAAAGGCAGCTTTAAAATCACAACCAAGAAAGGCACTATTGATGGAGTTGGAAAGACGTATTGTACCATCCTCCAGCGAGCCGATGGATACGGCTATGCCCACCAGTCTCCGCCTGCTGGCGCGGGATCTTCCTCCCCGGCTTGAAAGCACGGGGCTTCCTAGCCCGGTTCAGGTGAACAGATGCACAACCAAAACAAGCTTGGATGGAACCAGGCGCTTTGTCATGCGCCTACACAGCACCTACGCAACCCTGACTACTGCTATCGAAGGAATAGAGAACCTAGACGAGCGCTCTCACTACGCCTCTTTGCTGTTACATCGATTGTTATTTTTGTATTTCCTGCAACAGAGAGGTCTGCTCGCCAACGATACCCAGTATCTCCAACATCGTCTAGCAGATAATATCGATGATTATGGATTTTATCGTGACGTGCTCTACCCGCTCTTTACTATACGTGAGCCGTTGGACGATTTTCCCGCGCCGATGTCAAGCTTGTTTATCGAGCCAGCACACACGCACCATGCTTCTGTTATCTCTATTCCCAACACCATCTTCGCCCATATTTTTGCCTTCTTTGATGAATATTGCTGGCACCTGGGGGATAATGCAGACAAACAAGCAGGCATAACCATTGGTCCAGAGGTGTTGGACGCTCTTTTTGAGCGAGGGATTAGCCAGAAAGAGGTAGGGGCGTATTATACGCCAGTCAATGTAGCAGGCTATATCACGCGCAACACACTCTTACCAGCAATCTTCACGCGTACCAACGCACGCTACCGGGAGACTGGTATGTGCGCGGATGAACACTGGCTCGTACAACAACCAGAATGCTATCTCTTTGCAGAGATGCGCAAAGGCTACGAGCTACCCCTACCACCAACGATTGCAGCGGGACTGCACGATGTCAGCCAGCGCCAGATGTGGCAGGAGAAAGGCGCGGAAGCATACGCTTTACCCGGTGAAACTTGGCGTGAGGTCATCGCTAGACGCGCCCATGTACACGAGATCTCTACCCGTATTACACAAGATGAGAACAACAAATTTCATCGGATAGTCACCTGGAACTTGGATCAACAGTCGCTCGCTCTGGATGCGTTGCGCAACTGCCAGCAACCCGCGTTTCTGGAGGCATTCTATCAAAGCCTGTGCAACCTCACTGTCCTCGACCCCACATGTGGCTCCGGGGCTTTTCTCTTGGCGGCACTGGCACAATTGGAGCCGCTGTATTTGGCTAGCCTCACGCGTATGGAGAATCTGCTCTCAACGCTCCCTCTGAACAGCCCATACTCCCACCAATTCCACACACATTTAGAGAATGCAGGCAAGCCAGAGCAGCGACCAGCTACTATTGCACGCTGGATTGTCGAGCGCAACCTCTATGGCGTTGATCTAATGGCCGAAGCAGTTGAACTCTGCCGACAACGCCTCTTCTTGCATGTCCTGGCAGCCCAACCTGCTCAGCAGAATACCAGACTCGCAACCAACGTTGGTTCGCATATCCGTGTGGGCAATAGCCTCGTTGGTTCGCTTTATGCAGCAGAAACAGACAAAGTATCGCTAAACGCACAACAGCTACAAGCATTTCACTGGAGCCAGGAATTCCCCATAGTCATGCGTAGTGGCGGCTTTGATGCAGTAATCGGCAATCCACCATATGTGGAGTACGAACGAGTCAGACAGTACTATATTGTGGATGGCTATGCAACCTTGGGGACTGGCAATCTTTACGCGCTCACGATGGAACGTAGTCTGCACTTGCTCGCGCCGGGCGGCAGGTTTGGCATGATTGTACCCACATCGGCCACCTGCACGGATGGCTACCGTTCACTGCAACAGCAACTTCTGGCTCAGCAAGAATTGCACATCGCCTCGTTTAGCGATCAACGGGGCAAGCTTTTCGACATTCCTCATCCCCGTCTCTGCATTATCTGCTATGAGAAAGCCGTACCCACCGAGGTCCGACCCTGCCGTGTGTTCACCACGCCCTATTTGAAGCTGGAACGCGCACGAGGGGCCAGTCTTTTCGAGCGTCTGCACTATACCGAAGTGACACAGCAAGTTAGGCCCGGTGCCATCCCCCGCTATGGCACAGCGATAGAGTGTGCAATCCAAGCAAAACTCTCGTGTCAAGCTCACTGTCTAGGCGCATTTCTGCATCCAACAGGCGAACATTCCCTCTATTTCACTCGCAAGTTAAGCTGGTTTGTGCAGGTCACACCCTTTATTCCGCTTATTCTAGACGAGCAGGGCCAGACGCGTGCTCCCTCTGAACTCAAAATCCTGCGTTTCGCCTCATCTCTACACGCGCATATCGCCTTTGTTGCGCTCAACTCCAACCTCTTCTACTGGCTGATTACCACGGGAAGCGATTGCCGCAACCTCAATGCACGCGAAGTGCTGGGTTTGCCGCTGGATTTCGCCAGCATTTCTCCCGCGCTTTGTCAGAGGTTATGTCAACTTGCATGTACACTGGCGCAGGACTTGCAAATCAATTCTGAGATGAAGCCGATGGTTTTTCAGAGCAAGGGTCGCCTAACCATCCAGTGTATGTATCCAGCACGCTCCAAACATCTGATTGATGAGATTGACCATTTGCTGGCCCAGCATTATGGTTTGAGCGAGCACGAGTTGGACTTCCTGCTACACTACGATAGCAAATATCGCCTGACAAACAAGCTTATGCACGACGATTAACACATTGGACTATTACTCTTCGCTGTCACCAAGTTGCCGTTGAGAATCCAGGTAACGAAGCTACGTTTGGAAAATGGAACCTGAAAAGCATTTTGCTGTGTTCCGGGCGCAAAGGATGTTGGCGGAGAGCCATTTGATGGTATGAGAAAGTTACTCATTCCCACTGGGATCGTTACGCTAGAATTCCCGCTATTCATGTATCCAAAATGAGCAATCCAACCCGTGCCACTTTGCTTCACACAGTCCAGCAACGGAGTAACCGTCGCTGGTGAGGCTGTGGGCGTCGCAGTTGGTGGCGTAGTCGCAGTCGCAGT
>JBDTBU010000383.1:0-25682 GCA_039923935.1 Ktedonobacteraceae bacterium
GGCGGGCGTTGGAACGAAGAAGAGGCGCTGCGAGAGGCTACACGGGAGTATCAGCAACTCTTGCCGCAGGGGTTGCTGACGCCCAAGCAGTATCTCTTTATGATTGTAAATGAGCAACTGTCGAAGAATGTGGGCATACTCTGGTTTGCTTTGCGTGACCAAGCTGGTCAGCAACAGGCGTTTGTCTATGACGTAGAGATTTTCGAGGAGTTTCGCCGCCGTGGCTACGCAAGTCAGGCTTTCCAGCTTTTGGAAACACGAGCCACTGAACTAGGCGCAACCGCGATTGGCCTGCATGTCTTTGGACACAATGTTGCAGCGCGTGAGATGTATGAGAAGCTTGGCTATGTAACCACCAACATTCAAATGGTTAAAAAACTCTGATAAATCACCTTACTCCCAATATGCAACAAGATATGCATACTACATATCTTGTTGCATATCCCTCTCTTATTTCCTGATCCATTCGAGCAACCTGCGCAATCGTGAGGCTTTGGCTTGTGGTAGGGCGCTGGTATCAGTTTTGAGATGCAGCCCCTCTAGTGCCTCGGCCAAATCTCGTGCATTGGCGAAACGCCGCTCCGGGTTGAGGGCGAGGGCGCGTAGTAGTATCCGTTCTAACAGAGGCGAGATGCGTTTGTTCAACAGATGCGGTGGCGTCAGGGCTTTTCCCTGTTCTGAGGCGTGGGAAGAGCGTTGCCGACTGAGGAGATTGCGTAGGAGCATCGCACGCTCTCCCCGTGCGGCTTGGGGCATACCCTCGGCCTGGAGACGCTGCATAGCCGCAGGTGGCACACTGCCAGTGAGCAGGAGATAGAGGATCGCCCCCAACGCGTAGATATCCGAACGTTCGTCGCGCAACCCTTCGTGGATTTCTGGCGCAGCAAAACCCTGCTTGTCGCTAGCAACACGCGTGCCCTCGTGCTTCGTGGGAAACACTTGATGATACTCTTCACCCTGGCTCGGACCCGGCCAGAAGCGCGGTGCTGGCGGCCAACTAGCCAGTAGGATGGGTGCCCAACTCGCGCTGCCCTCGCGATCCACCAGCAGCATGTCGGGGGTTAGCTCTCCCAGAATGTTTTGCATACTGTGCAGGTGCGCTACCGTGTGGCAGATTTGTATCCCCCAACTCAGGGCCGTGGAAATATCAGGTCCAGCACTGCCCCGCGTTTTGCTGGGTAGGAGTTCGGAGAGGAGCACCGCGAAGGCCGGGATGCTACCTCGTGCCTGGCGTGTTTGCATAACCAGATAATGCCGTTCGTTCTCAAGATAGCCGCGATCACCGATACCGGGCAGATGAGGCGTACCGAAAAGCTGTGGCGCGGCAAATTCTTCAAATGCCGCATATTCGATGCATTGACGCAATTCAGTGTCCAGGCCATTCAAAACCAACTCGCGAATCGCGACCAGCGGGCCAGACTCAACGAGCATATCGTCACTCAGCCGACGCGCCAGATAGAGATGCACACGCGGGCGGCTGTGCAGGAGTTGAACCAGACGGTAGCGTCCCGCGCAAACCAACGTTCCCGCCTGCAATGGTGCCAGTTCATCGGCAGGATCGCTGCTGCATAGGGTGAGTTCTGCCTGGGCTAAGGCGTCACTGAGCGCTGTATTGGCTGCGGAAACCTGTTCTTCAGCGACGTGGCTGGTCTGCAAAGCGTCTGTGAGCAGGATGTGCAAGCCAGAATCAATATTTGCGTTGTGTGCGCTTTCCCAATCTGCAAGCTCGTTCACGCGTTGCTCCGCTCGTGCAACCCTCCCCTCGAAGTTCTGCACTGCGCGTTCGAGTTCCGCAACCCACGTTTCCACATGAGAGAGAATCAGCCCTGTTTGACGCTCAGAAACCATAGCACACCTTTCACGAGGGATCTGCGCCGCACGATGTCTCGTAGGAAGGCAACCCACCTCTGGAAATGCCTGTATCGATATATTAGAATAATGCTATTATACGCTATAGACAACGGATAGTTGTGGTAGCCTGACCTTTTGTATGCAGAGCGCTTGTGAGGCGGTCTGTTTGCACGTAGACGGAATCATGACCTCATGGTACAATGCCTTGCGTTAACCATGTATCAAAGCTTTTTTTTGCGCATCAATAGCCACCTATCTTGCATAAGGAGAGAGAAGCATATGCCAAGAGGACGCAAGGGGACTCCACAGGATAGTATCGAGAGTATCTTATTGGCCATGAGCCGACGGAGTGATGTAGACCCCGATACGCTTTCCCATTACCTGGATCGTCTGGATGAAGAATGGACTAGCGGCGCACGCGAGAAAGTCCTGCACCTGTTGCGTACCAGCGATATGCAGGCGCATTCTGCTGCCGCGCTGATTCTCTCTGAATTGGCTACAGATTTCGATCTGGAAGAACTTGAAGATTTTGTCGCTGATCCCGCTGTGGGCGATCTGGCTAAGCTCTCACTCGCGCCAGTCTTGAAAGAGCTAGACTCGGAACTGGCCGATGATGGGATCATTGATTACCTCAACGATCCAGAGACCGCCATGCTCCAGATGCAGCTACGCCTGCTGGAACTGGTGGGGCAGAGCGAATTGGGCGTCGAGTCGATCCTGGAGGATGTACTTTCCATGCCAGTAGAGCGCCGGATGGGCTTTATTGGCTGGCTCGGCAGCAGTCAAGACCCGCGTGCGGCCAAACTCTTGATCCCGCTGCTGGAAAACCAGTCAACCAAGGTCGTGTTGGCAGCGATGGAAGGTCTGGAACAATTGGGCGCAGCCGCTGCGGAAGAGAGTCTGCCCGCCCTGAACTATCTGCTTGCCAACAATTCGAATCGTCAAGTGAAGCAACAGGCCCGTGTGATTTTGGGACGCCTGACGATGCAGGCACCGCCAGGACTGAGCCTGGATGCCACACCGGAATTGTCGCTACACGAGGCTCGTGTGAGTTTTATCGATGGTGCCGGGGCGCAAATGGTCATGCTGGCTTGGCGTAAGTCGGATGGCCTGCTCAAGGGTGTCAACCTGCTTTGCCAGGATGAATGGGGCGTCAAGGATTGCTATGGTACCGACGAGATGCCCATAGAACGCTGGCAAGAGTTGGTTGGGAGTATGGATGAGCAAGGCTTTATCAGCTTCAACGTGCCACTGGACTATTGTCGCGCCGTGATCGCTGAGGCTCGTCAGCAGAATAAACGTGCCCGTCACAAAATACCTGTGGCCTATGCGGTCTGGCGTCCCCTGATCGAAGCGAGTAGCCCAGCCGCGAAGGACGCACCTCCAACCCTGACCATGTTGGAACCGCAAATTTATGACGAGTCCCTGGGGCAACTGGCCGCTCGTGGCGATGAACTCTACAAACTGCCTGAGTTCGATCCCTGGCTGTTCGAGCCGTTCGCTAACCTGCATCCCTATATCAATACCTATCTTGGCTCGGATGCTCTGCCAACAAATGTGCTCGCACCTGGTCGTAAGCGCAAAAGCTCAAGCAAAAAGTTGGAGACGCAGAAACGCGAGCGCGAAGCCCTTGTTGACACCGTGTTGGAGAAAGCAGTCGATATCCGTTGGCGTTTGCTCTACGATACCCGTCTGCGTCGTCAGGCCGCGCTTTTCCAACTGGTTGGACGTACTGAGGAAGCAGACCTAATCAGTGCTGTGGCCGCGACCTTGCATCCCGATTCAGGTGTGCCGTCACAAAATCAGGCGTTCCTACGCGCCCTGGTCCACCGCTCGCTTGAACGCGGCCTGATCCATGTGATGGCCGAGATGCTGGAACATGCCTCTTTACAGTCTTCTCCGCTCAATCTCTTTCATGATGGGGACGATTATCTGGAATAAACATCTGTTACGTCGTATTGCTGGCTCAACTGCTGCAAGCAATCAAACCCGTAATACGATGTAACAAGAGCGAGATAGCGAGATTAAGGAAGGTCTCTATGGCCGATCTGATTGGACAACAGTTTGGTAATTACCGCCTGACGACCTTGCTGGGCAGCGGCGGTTTTGCAGAAGTGTACCTGGGCGAGCATGTGCGCTTGGGTATGCAGGCTGCAATCAAAATCTTGCATGCCCATCTGGTGGGAGAAGAGGCTGGTGCGTTCCAGGCAGAGGCACGCATCATATCCGAACTTATTCACCCACATATTATTCGCGTGCTGGATTTCGATGTAGAGCATGGCACGCCTTTCTTGGTACTGGACTATGCCCCCCAAGGATCGTTGCGCCAACGCTATAAGCGCGATCAACGGGTGCCCTTGGAGCAGGTTGTGGTGTATGTCGATCAAGTGGCAGATGCGCTGCAATACGCTCATGACCGGAAACATGTCCACCGCGATGTCAAGCCAGCAAATATGCTCGTGGGCAGGCAAGGTGAAATCTTGCTCAGCGACTTTGGCATCGCCTCTGTGGCCCACTCCACTTCATCGATGCGTACAGAATCACCGTTGGGAACGCTCGCCTATATGTCCCCAGAACAAATCGAGGGACATGCTCGCCCAGCCAGCGATCAGTACGCGCTAGGCATAACTGTCTATCAGTGGCTGACTGGTACGATGCCCTTTCGTGGTTCGTCTATAGAGATCGTTGGGCAACAACTAGGGGCCACACCAGCGCCACTGCGCAGCATCGCCCCAGATATCGCGCCGGAAGTGGAACAAGTCGTCATGACTGCCCTGGCCAAAGATCCTCGTGCCCGTTTTAACAGCATCCACGCCTTCGCCACCGAATTGACCCAGGCCAGCCAGCAGCAGCAGCGATCTCAACCCTTCTCTTACACCGCTCCAACTGTTGTCGAGCCGCGAAAAGTGAATCCGCAGCCTGCTATTGCTCCCTCATTCACTACAAGGCCAATCCTTGGCACCTCTGATCCAGCTTTGCATACGCCACAGCAAGCCGCACAAACGCATGTGTACACACAGCCACCAGACCGCGCTCAGACATACGCAAACACCATCGACAGAACAACACAGACACCTCCTCCCTATCTACGCCCTGTCGTGCCCTACACCCCGCCAATAGAGCAACTACGTAAACCACGTATTGGGTGGACTTTTTTCTGGCTAGGCTTGGCTCTGGGGGTTAGTTTGACGGTGGTTATGTTTTTCGTCATGAAGGCAAACGCGCCGATGATTGTTACGCTAGGCACACTTATCACTTTATTGGGAGGTATGGTTGGCCGGAAAATCGACAGATCACGCCAGCCGATTCACCCGCCGGCTGGTGGTTCTAGCTTGCACTGAGATTGATGTGTATTAGACATGGGTCATCCGCGTCCTGCCCGCCGCTGCACGCATTTCGCCACCACCTTCTTTTCCATGTGTTTTATCCTGAAAAAGCATGCGTCAACATCTCTTAGGATTAGAGGTGCCAGACGAAATAGACACCAGGGCCGGGCGTGAAATCGACATACTCGACGTGGGTTGAGCCTCGATAGCCCCAGTTCATGTTGCTGGTATGCACACTTCCATCCGGGTTGATGCTCTCAACGACCGCGACATGTCCATAGATGCTGGCGCTCTGGGTACCGGGCATGAGCACGATGATTGAGGGAAGATGTGGAGTTTGGGAGTAGCCCCAGTGAGCTAACTTCGCACCAGCCACCCACTGGTCGGCGTTGCCGTTCCAGGGAACCCAGTAGCCAGTTAACTGTTGATAGCGATCATTTGCCCAGTAGGTACACTGCCCGTACGGCCAGGGGCGTGAGACGTTGCCATTGGTCATAGTCTGTCCGTACGTAGCATAGGGATCGTAGCCGTCGTGATTTTGGAAATAGACGGCGGTGGCCTGTGCGATCAGGTTGCCGGTATTGTTGTCATGGTTGCTGAACAGACTGTTGCTAAAGAGTGAGAGATTCGGGTTTAGCCCAACTTCGCGCCCCAACGGTGTGCCCATAAATAATGTGAGCATCAGGACCAGAAAAAGCAGTGACACACTGAGCCAACTTGCTACCGGGTGGCGCGTTTTAGGGGCACGCGGTGAAAAAAGCAGCGTCTTCTTCATGCCGCCCTTAATCACGACAGGCACGCGTGGCATCGATGTCTCTGAGAGTGCACCTGTAAGCACGCGTGTTGTCGCGGGCAGACGAATTGTGGAATACTTCTCAGCGGCTAATGGCCCAGTAGATGGGGCCAGGAGATGCGACGCCGGGCTGATCCTCTTGCTCGAACTATCGTTAAAAAGCGGCATATACTTCTCTTTCTATTCCATTACATCGAGATAATGCATATCTATCTATGTATTTATGGCCTATATTGACGATACACGTTTAAAAGGCATACAGTCAAGTTCCTATGCGGCCAACTGGGAAGAAGGTACCAGGCAGAGAGACGATCTTCACCACTCCGAGCGCCGGACGCGAGGAGATCAGGTGGCTGGTCGCCATCATTCACGCATGTCGCACCGACCCTTGAACTCGCCTCAGCCCCCTTGCGTGTGCGCTGGCTCTCGCGTCCAGCGCACACGGGTTTTAGGTGTGCCAAACGAAATAGACGCCAGGGCCGGGCGTGAAATCGACAGTAGAGTAGCGGTCGAAGCCGCCGCCATTGCTGTACCAGTTCATATTACTGGTATGCACACTTCCATCGGTATTGATACTCTCAACAACTGCGACATGCCCGTAGCCGCTTGCACCTTGCACGCCGGGCATAAGCACCATGACCGAAGGCACATGCGGTTTTGTATCGACATTCCAATGAGCTAGGCGTGCACCAGCTACCCACTGAGAGGCGTTGCCATTCCAGGGAATCCAGTAGCCAGTTAATTGTTGATAGCGCAAATTGGCCCAATAGGTACATTGTCCAACGGGCCAGTTGAGGGTACGCAGACCATCCTTGATAATCTGGTTTCCATTAGAGAAGGGATCGTAGCCATCATTATGTTGGTGATAGATGGCGGTGGCGGTGGCCTGCGCGACCAGGCTACGGGGGCCAATCTGCGAGTTACGAAAGAGGCTGTTGCTGAATTGAAAGGGCTGAAAGCTGAACCCAACATCGTGCCCCAACGGTGTGGCAGTTAAGAACATCAACATGACTACTAGCAGCAGAAAACCCATGCTGATTAGATTGGTGATACGATGGCGTTTTTGCTGCTCGGCAGGCGGTAGAGCGGCAGGTACGAGGGCAAGCTTCTTCATCTCGCCCTTAATCACCAGAGGCGGACGCCACGAGCGTGGCTGGGAAACGCCGGTCAGCGAGTCTGTGAGCGGGCGCGTGGTCGTGGGGAGTGGTTCTAGCGTGAGTTGGCGCGTAATAACAGGTGAAGCTGGTTTCTGCTCAGGTATGTCGCAGACATGTGCGGAAACTCCGGTACGTGTCGTGGTAAAGCGTGGTTCCGCAGGCAGGACAGCTTGCTTGAAATCGAGCAATGGCCTGAATCCATTGCGCGAAGGATCATCAAAGGACGGCATACACATCTCCCTATTCCATCAACATCCACAGTCGTTCTCTCTTTTATTAGAGTACACATGCTGAAAAAGGGGCGTCAATCTCGTGAGGGGGAAGATAGGAAAAAGGTACCGCGCATGTGCGTGGTACCTTCACCAGAATACCATGTTTATATGTGATCTGGCCTGCAATAGATGTCTATTCAGGAATGCCAGACAAAATAAATGCCTGGGCCAGAAGTGAAATCAACGTAGGAGATGCGATCCCAGCCACCGCCATTGGCGTACCAGTTCATATTGCTGGCATGCACACTTCCATCCGCGTTAATACTCTCCACGACTGCGACATGCCCGTAGCCACTCGCGCCTTGCTTATACGGCATCATGACAATGATCGAGGGCACATGTGGCGTTCCTGAGACATTCCAGCCGGGGGCGGCACGAGCGCCAGAAACCCATTGATCGGCGTTCCCGCTCCAGGGTACCCAGTGGTTGGTTAACGTGTGATAGCGCTCATTCGCCCAGAAGGTGCATTGTCCAGTCGGCCAGTTGAGCGAGCCGTTGCCATTCGTAATCATGCCGCCAGGAGGCACATAGCCGTCGGTCTGTCGGTGATAGGTAGCGGTGGCGGTGGCCTGCACGACTAGGTTAAATGAGGTATTGTTCTGGTTGCTAAAAAGACCACTGACAAATGAAGAGTTGATGTTCAATCCCACTTCGTGCCCCAGCGGCGTAGCTGCGAAGAGTGTGCCAGTGGTGATGAGAAAGAGCAGGCACATGCCAACCAAGCTGAAAAAGATGCGACGCCTTCTATGGGTCGTATGAGTAACAGGAGCAAGAGCAGTTCGCTTCCTTTGACCCTTAATCACTACCGGAGTGCGCAACCCGGTTGTTTGTTGGTTTGCCGCCAGCGTGCTCGTAAGTGTGCGTGTGATACCAGAGGATTGAGATAAACCGCCAGTCACTATGGGCGACCATTGCGCGGGTGGCATTGGTACAAGATCGGTTGAGTTTCCCGCCTGCTGTGGCAAATTGCCAGGGAACGCGGGCATTGGTATGGCTGGATTTTCCCCCGTAGGCAACGGCCTCGTAGAGGGTGTAAACTGGCCTTGCCCAGCCATAGGGCTGAACGGACTACGCGGAAGATCATCAAAGGACGGCATACACAACTCCCAATTCCTTTAGGGTAGATATGATTATGGAAATCTATCTACACATACTCTGGAATTGAGAGTACCTGTTTAGATGAAGTTCAGTCAATCTTGTATGCACAACATAGGAAGAAGGTACCGCTTTTTAGAGGCGACCTTAACCTCGTTGCCTCTACTTACATCCGTTTTTGGCTATAGATCGAGAAACATTCGCTGGAAAGAAAGGCTATAATAAGAGCCATACAGATATAGCATCGATCATCGTGCGATAACAAGCACTATTTCCAGAGGAGCTAGACAAAACTCATGCACCATCTCTTACGCCGCTTGTTGGCGCTTTTCCTGTTGTGCACACTGCTCGCAGCCTGTGGTACTGTAGGAAGTTCAACCGCTACAGGCACAGCTATCCCATCTGGCACAGGAGCCATCAAGCAGACGCCCATGCCCTTTCCCACCGACAGCACAAGTAACGATACCTGCCCACAAAGCATTGCTGTTTTTAAGAATTGTCAAACGCCGCAGAGTATGCGGACTGCCTATGGGATCACGCCTTTGATCCAGCAGGGCTTTACTGGCAAAGGGCAGACTGTTGTAGATATTGTCTCGTTTGGCAGTCCGACCTTACAGAAGGATATGGATGTTTTTGACAAACAGTTTAACCTGCCACCGATTACCATTCAGCAGATCAGCCCGCTGAATATCCCTGAGTCCGATCCGCATCACGACAAATCTGGCTGGGCTAGTGAGACGACGCTGGATGTGGAGATTATCCACGCAATGGCCCCAGACGCCGGCATTGTGGTCCTGATTAGTCCAGTAGCCGAAACTGAGGGCACGCTTGGTTTACCGGAATTTCGCCAGTTGTTGCAGTACACTCTCGACCACAAGCTGGGCACGATTATCTCGCAGAGTTGGGGAGCTTCAGAGGCAACGTTGAAAGACGCAGTTGGTCAGGCGGAGACCCAGAAATGGGATGCGTTCTACAAACAGGTGACGACGCAGAACGGCTTTACCATTCTCTCGGCATCAGGTGATAATGGGGCTACCGATTATGCTGACCTCAACGCGACCAAACTTGTCTCGACCCCGACCACCAGTTTTCCCGCCGATGATCCCTGGGTGACGGCAGTGGGCGGCACGAGCTTGAATCGTCAGGGATCGGCCTTCAATGAGATCGCCTGGAATCAGAGTGGCGGCGGCTTCAGCGCACTCTTTCCCACCCCATCCTATCAGCAAAATTTGCCTGACAGTGTGAAAAGTTTGCAGCAAAACCGGCGTGGCGTGCCCGATGTGTCCGGCAACGCGAACCCCAGCACGGGTCTGGCGATGTATCAGAACGGTTCCTGGACACTGGCGGGCGGAACGAGCGCCAGTACTCCCTTGTGGGCCGCAATGATAGCTATTGCTGATCAGATGGCTGGTCACTCGTTGGGTTTTATCAACCCTAAACTCTATAAACTGGCGAATTCAGCGAGTTACGCGCAAGATTTTCACGATATTACCGTTGGGAATAATAACGCGAATGTCAATGGTGTTGTCGTGCCAGGTTTTGATGCGGTACCCGGCTGGGACGCGATTACAGGCATAGGCAGTCCCAACGCCGTGCATCTTCTGCCAGATTTAATTGCCGCCAAATAATCTAGGTCAGATAAGCACACAGAGAGGATAGAAGAGATTTATGCGTTTCTCCAAGGACCGTTTGAATTGGCAACAGCTTAGTCGTCTTGCGCTCGTGCTGCTCACCCTGTTGCTCACCGCCTGCGGTAACGCTAGTGTGAGCACAGGTACTACGCCAACGCCAGCAAAACCATCACCCACCGCCAATGTTGTGCTGAGTCCCACAGGCGCAACTGATGCCACCACATGCCCGGCTCAGTTGAAGATCAGAGCCACTTGCCAGACGCCTTACTCGATGCGTGCGGCCTATGGTATGCAGTCACTCATCGCGCAGGGCATGACCGGCAAGGGCCAGACGGTGGTCGATATTGTCTCCTTTGGCAGTCCCACCCTCCAACAGGATATGGATGCCTTTGACCGGCAGTTCGGTCTGCCGCCCATTACACTCCAGATTATGGCACCCATTGGTACGGCCAAAATCGATCCTACCAATAGCGATATGTCCGGTTGGGCTGAAGAGACAACGTTGGATGTCGAGATCATTCACGCTATGGCACCCGACGCCGGTATTACCGTCATGACTAGTCCAGTGGATGAGACTGAAGGCACGATTGGTCTGCCGGAATTTCTCAAGTTAGAACAGTATGCCGTCGATCACAAGCTGGGCCAGGTTTTCTCGCAAAGCTATGTCGCGTCCGAAACCACCCTGGCCGATAAAGCAGGGCGCGATCTTGTCGCGAGCTACACAGATTTTTATAAGCAGATCACTACCAAGCAAGGTTGGACCATCGTCAACGGCTCTGGCGATCATGGGGCCACTGACTATAGCGATGTCGCTGCGACCACATTCTCTACGACCCCGATTGTGAATTTCCCCGTCGATGTGCCCTGGGTGACGGGTGTTGGCGGCACAACGTTGGTGCATACATCTCCAAGCGTGAACGAAACCGCCTGGCGTGGCAGCGGCGGCGGTGTCAGTGCGTTCTTTAGCCAGCCTGATTTCCAGCAAGGGTTGTCCCAAACTGTGCAAAGCCAACTCAAAGGCCAGCGCGGCGTCCCGGACGTAGCTGCCAACGCCAATCCCTCTACAGCTATGGCTATCTACTTTAATGGACAATGGCAGCAGGTTGGCGGGACCAGCGCCGCCACGCCGACCTGGGCGGGCATCATCGCCGTTGCGGATCAGATGGCCGGCCATCCGCTGGGCTTTATTAACCCAGCTCTGTACCAAATCGCCAACTCGTCTAAAGCGGCGCAGGATTTCCGCGATATCACCAGCGGCGATAACTCATTCAGCCAGGACGGAGTCAACGTACAAGGCTACCCCGCCGGACCAGGCTGGGACGCTGTGACCGGCTGCGGCTCGCCCATCGCCGATAAGCTGCTGCCCGATCTGATTGCGGCTCTGAAAGGCTAAACGCAGCCCGATAGGAACGAACCGGCTCTACTATAGTACGGGATTTTGTGATAAGTCGAGATTTGCGTGTTATGGCGAGCTTATGAGGTAAGTAAGCAGGACGCGGATCAACAGCGTCCTATACGCACCAAGCGAAGAATGGATAAGCTTGATGCGTATGGGACGCTGTTGATCCGCGTCCTGTCGGCTTGTGTACTATCTTGCCATCATCTTACTATCGCCTTCGCGTCCGGCGCACATAGGTGGTACTCCATCTCAGCACAAAAAACGTGAGCAGCACCTGTTCGCCGCCTGCTTGTTGACTGGAACGATACACTATCATATAGAAATAAAGTGACGAGCGGTTTTTCGTGTGGGCAGGGATTAGGAAAGAAAGGATGTTGGGAGAAGATGGGACAGTGGGATCTGTATATGAAGGCGGCGGCGTGGGAGAGTCCTGACGACTTTGTGAAATTGCTGCACCCTGAGGCGCACTATGTTGGTATGCGCGAGGGGCAGTTTCAGACACAGGAGTTGCCAGAGGGAATATTCAAGATGCGGGAAATGCGTGCGGATAAGCTGATCGAGGCGCACTATCAAGGGAAGCATTTCCTCATCAATCTAGAGGTGCAATCGACCAAAGACAAGCATATTGGTATGAGATTATTGGGCTACGGCTACGAGGCAGTGCGGGCCTACAAGCTGCCCGTGCGGTCCGGTGTGCTCTACTTGTTCCATGTTCACGAGCCGTCGTATGAGCCATTTGGCTGGGCCGTCCCTGGTCTGGGCGTGCAGGTCGAGTCCAAGTATGCTAGTATTGAGGTAGCGGAGATGTCTGTGGAAGAGTTGGAGCGGACAGGGCTGGTTGGTCTCGCACCGTTGTGGGTGCTCACCAAAGACGGCGCAACCCGCGACGTGGTTGAGCGGGCCATCACACTGCTGGAGGTTGCGGACAAACCGGAAGGGCTGGCGATCCTGCGGTCTCTGGTGCTACAAGTGGTTGAAGATGATGCTACGATGGTAGCATGGATCAAATGGAGGTTTGCACACATGCATGATTACCTGTTTGAAAATTCCATCATGTACAAGGAATTGATCGCCGAAGGCGAGATCAAAGGCGAGATTAAAGGCGAGATCAAAGGTATTCGTCAGAGTATCGAGGCCGTAGTCCAAATACGCTTTCCCGCGCTGCTCAACCTAGCAAGAGAGAAGATCGAGCATCTTCAGAACGAGGAGACTCTGCGTAATGTCCATGTTGCCATGGTCGCAACCTCCACCGAACGCAAGGCCCGGCGCTATCTGATGGCCTTGCAAGAGCAATGATGCATTGTCGCGGGAAATGAACACACAATACCGGAGCGTATCTGTTGATTTTACACGCTACTGCATCAATGAGAGACAAACCCCGTAACCATAGGAGGGACGCTGTTCATCTGCATCCTGTTCGATGTTGCGCTGTGCTATAATCTTAAGCAAACACAGTTCGTCTCTTTCAGAAAGGCAGTTACACACATGCACACGAAAAAAGGCTTGCATCCAATTTTTTGGGTTGAAAGCGTCCTGGCTACGCTTACTGCTGTTTTATTTGTGGTCACGTTCTTTTGGAACGATTGGATCGAAATAGTGTTTCGCACCGATCCAGATGGCGGCAATGGCTCATTTGAAAAGCTCATCATCGGCGTTCTGCTTGTCATCACCCTTGCGCTCTATAGCTTGGCAGGTTTCGAGTTGCGCAAGGCCCGCACCGCGCTGGCGTAGGCAAGAATCATACTCAGCCCTGCATGGAGCCAGACGCGAGGTCCGCTCGTACAGGGCTGAATGTCGAAAAGTACTCTACCTGCCCCCTTTTCTCTTTGGACCAGAAAGCTTTTTGGGTAGATGCGTCGCAGGTTCCTCGTGCAGAGCTTTTCTGAGCATAAAACTCTCACGGAACTCTTGAATGACCTCATCTTCGGGAGAGAGATGTTCGGCTTTTTTCAAGAAAAACTCCGCCTGCTGGTAATCCCCGTTTGATACGTGTGCCCCGGCTAGGTACATGTACAACCCAACAGAATCAGGATTGGCCAGCAAGCCCTCCTCAAGCGCCTGGATAGCTTTGGCGGGCTGACCTTGCTCCCGATAGAGAAGGCCGAGTAAAGAGTAGTACTCTATATCAGCGGGATCAAGCGCAATAGCCTGTTTATAGCAAGCTTCGGCCTCTTCAAAATTGTTGACTTTCAGATGAGCGTTTCCGAGATCAGACCAAGCCGTGGAGTCTTCAGCGTCGATTTCTGCGACACGTTGATAATGCTTCAACGCTTGTGGGAATTGCTCGCGTTTTGTCGCTATCTCGGCCAGCCAGTACTCGACCTCCGCCTCGTGATCCGGCTCAGTTATCAGGGGGCGAGCCTGTTGCAGTTGTTCTTCCGCCTCGTCCAGCCGCTCCTCTTGATTTATAAACAAATTGGCGAGGGCGATGTGCGTGTCAAAATGGTTCTCAAGATCGAGTGAGGCCAACAGCGATTCCTCGCCCAACTCTTCATAGAAGTCCGCACCATCATCATCTTCATCAATCTCCTCGCAGCGTTTGCTTTGCAAGAGTTGTACATCGCCTATGCGCCTATAGAGCTTCGCATGGTCTTCTGGAAATTTTTCTATCAGGAGTTCCAAATACGCCAAACATCGTTCATACAGACCGAGCGTCCTCATGAGGTCTGCGGCCTCTGCGTAGATTTCACGCTCAAGTGGCGCTTTTTTGATAAGCACATCAGCGTAATAGACCATTTGTAGGTAACATGCGACAATATCACTCAGATACTCTGCTAATGCAGGAACAGTAGCATTCTCTAGCGCATCAGCACTATGCTTTTGTGCAATCTGTTTGGCTTTATCGTCACACCCTTCCATGAGCTTACGTAGTTCCTGAAGAGGGAGATTTTGCGCTTTGGCAAACTCATCGGTCATGGTCTGGATGCGCCACTCGCCATCCTCCTGCACCAGAGTATAGCTGGCCCAGAACCAGTGTCGCCCCGTCTCTTTATAGATGATCGTTGCTGCTGGTAGCTCTGGTAGCTTTTGATCGAGCGGCATTTTCTCGACTTCAAAGGACCACGCGGCCTCAACCTCTCTGGTCGTCGTGGTTGGGTTATTGCTAAAGGGGTTGGGCAGCCAGAGCTTTGATTTGGGTGCGTCGCGTTCTTGGAGCATAACTGGTTCAAAATCATCCGTAGTGAAGGTCTCATCCCAGGTATCGCGCCGTTCAACCCACTCCTCTTTGGAGAGACCCTCACGCAGCGGGCTGTCTTGCGTGAGCAGATCGTAGGCGATAGCATAGTTGCCATCGACCCAATATTCCACAAAATTGCCGACAATCGCTGTGGGTTCCAGGCCACTCAGGTCACTCAGGTCACTCAGTTCAATCTCCAAGTCGTCGGATTCCTCATCTTCATCAAGCTCCTCCTCTTCATCCAAGCCAGGCACGTCCAGGATCAATTGCTTGAGAAGCGAATGGTGGAGTTGGTACTCTCTGGATGGCTTGACGCCGCTTTTGGTATTGACTGCCAGAGCCTCTAACAGCAACCGATGACCGTGTGCGAGAGAGCAATCCTTCAGTTTTACATCGGGCATGTGTGTGAGTATTTGGTTGAGGAAATTTTCAAAGCTGCGTTTGCTTTCGAGGTTCACAAAAACGTCCTTGACCCCGTCGTGCCAGAATTCGAGCAAGAAACCAAGCACGCGTACCTCTTTGTAATCCTCCCCTTGTTGCCAGCAGAGCAGCATTTGCACCTCGCCCATAGCGCGTGTATCGCTCACAAAGCCTTTCCAGAAGCGTGGCGGGTTTATCGAGATGTGCAGTGCTCCGAGCGCAGGTACACGTTCTGGGGGTGCTTCCCAATGCGGGTATATCTTCACGCCCTCGAAGCGAATCAAGGTGCGTCGAGCCTCTTTACGAACTTCTTTGAATGTGGCGAACTCATAGAGCGCGGCGAGCAGATCGGCGGTATCGAGAGTATGCTCTTTGTCCAGCAAACTGAGCAGGGCCATTTGCACGCCTTCTGTGCTGTTGTTTATCTCGGCCAGAGCCGCCTCGACCTGCTGCCGATCCTGGCTCGCGCGTATAGTTGTGATGAGTTGCTGAGTGTGTTCAAATAGGTGCTGCGCCTGCGCGTTCTCTTCTAGCGAGGCGGAGATATGCGTGTTTTTCTTCTTTGTCATGAGCCTGTCCTTCCGTTAACCACATGGAGACTCTTTCTCTTTCGTAGAAGGTATTTTACTGCTTTTCCCTCTTTCGTGCAACATTGGATGTGCTGATGGTAGAGCTTCAATTTCTTGCAGAGAGGGGACGCCGAACGTGAGGAAACCAACACACCTGCGTGTTGTATCACCCCTTGCGTGTAGCCCGGCCCTCGCGTCCGGCGTCCCCCGCTTGTTACATCGAGGAAATTTATAGCGGAATCGTTAAGACT
Source organism: Ktedonobacteraceae bacterium (assembly GCA_039923935.1). Classification (GTDB taxonomy): domain Bacteria; phylum Chloroflexota; class Ktedonobacteria; order Ktedonobacterales; family Ktedonobacteraceae; genus Paraktedonobacter. Next base: position 15,943 of record JBDTBU010000383.1, read on the forward strand.
TGATGGCCTTCGCGTCCAAGTTGCACGAGAGGTGAGACAAACACTTCCACCACAAACGGCTTTTCATAGATTGGGTGGCGCTGGCTGTCCAGAAAGAATATGTGCAGGCGCTCGCGGCGACCTGCTGCCATCCCCGACTGCGGCTGCATGGGGATTGTGACCTCTGCCGCATAGCCGGTTGCGGGGATGGTCACAGTTGCTTGCTGCAAGATGTAGGTATAGCCTTGCTGGAGAACTGAGCGTACTTCCACTTGGATCGCTTCACCGTGGGCAAACGCGCTCAGCCCAGTTAGCAACTCGCCTTTTTTGGCATTGGGATGTGGCGTTGACTCATCTCGTCCCACGATATGTAGACGCAGATTGTAGGACTGATCGGGCCGGATACGCATGGGGGTCTCGATAATGGCGGCGGCTTCAACACTATGCTGCTGCTGACCCAGGAACAATTGTTGCATCTGTTTGAACAACGAAGTCTCGCCCGCGCTGCTTGCCACTTTTGGCGTTTTGGGCTGCGGACTGGCCTTTTTCTGCGTTGGCGCAGGCTTCTGCTTGGCTGGCTTTGCGACGGCCTTGCTCGGCTCTGGCTGCTTGGCTGGAGCCTGCTGCGTTTGCTTAGCGGGAGCCAATTTCGGCTCTAGCTTCAACGCTGGTAGTATGCCTGTGAGGCGCTGTTTCCAAGCAGGTTTTGGGGCCGCTGGTGTGGGCGGAGGCGTATTGCGGGTATCAATACCCTGGCGCAAACCTAGCGTGTGCGGAGCGCCGGGATAGGGCGTTGTTGGGAGCGGGCCAATCCCTCTCTGCGTTTGCGCGTGACCATTGGCCTGACCTGGCCTAGTTTGTGGCAAGGGTGTGGCAATTGGGGGAGCCTGCATGATCTGCGTTTTTTGCAGAGCCGCCTGCTCCCTAGCTGTACGCCAACGCGCCATATCTCGCTGTGAGAGCGGAATAATGCGCACGGTCTCCGCCTCATCCGGATTTACTTCATGAGGTTGGACAATGGGTCCGGGCAATTTGGATGAAAGCAACTGCAAGCGTGCATTTTCCAGGGCTGCCATCAACGCGGCTGCGCTGGCGAAACGCTCTTTAGGATTGAGCGCCAAAGCCTGCATGACACACTCATCGAGTTGTGAACTGATGCGCGTATTCAGTTCGCGCGGGCTGCGCATACGCCGTCGGTGGCGTAGCGTCGATTCGTCAGGTGGCGTCCCAGTGAGCAGCAGGTAGAGCAACGCGCCCAAGCTATACACATCCGAACTCACCTCGGCCTTGCCCGCCAGTGCTTCCGGTGCGCTAAAGTACGAAAGCTGTGGCACAGACGATTCGCTTGGCTGCGGCAGTAATTTCAGAAGTTCAGGCGGCATCCAGGAGACCATCAACCGTGGCTCAGCCTCAACGCTATTCTTGTTCAGCACAACGGTATAGGGGTCGAGATCACCCAGCACAATCTGCTGCCGATTCAAGCGCTCAACTGCTTGGCAGAGACTACGCACCCAAGCCAGTGCACGGGCCTCTTTCGGCAAGCCCTGCCCGCTTTGAAGAAAATCCTGCAAGGTACACAAGCGTGAGATGCTCTGGCTTGTCGCCGTCTCGCGTGGAAGAAACGGCATACCTGAGATCAGGAAAAGATGTCCCTGAAAGACGCGCATTTCCATACTCGCCAGGATGTGCGGGATATGCCAACGCCGCAGACGATCATACTCCTGCTGAGCCAGTGCCAGTGCCTCTGCCCTAGTGTTCTTATCCAGGCCAGTGATCTCAATATCCCGAATAGCCACCATACGCGGCTGGCCGCTCGTAGAAGATTGGAGAGTATCTTGCGCGAAGTAGAGATTGATATGTGGGCGTCGGCGCACCAGCGTTGTGATGCGATAACGATTGTTGATATCCTGCTCATCGAATACAGCGACCTGCTTTTTCCGCTTCACACGCTCACCACAGGAACCGCAAAAAGTTGCACGCAGAGGTAATGCTGCATTACATTGAGGGCAGAAAAGATGATGGACGGTGCTTTCTTCTTGTGTGGTCTGCGATATACTCATGCTGCTTGCTTGCCTTCATTTTGTTAGTGGGTGCTTGGATGTCTGCCAGTAAGTATAGCATAGTTTCCAGCACCATTCACTACCTACACGGTCCAATTCTTTATCGCATAGACAAAATTGGACCAAAAGGGGGATATGCCTTCACTTGTCACGGCGTAGGCATTCTGCTAAAATTCCACAGGGGTACCAGCGTAGTGTTTTTCCAAGCACGCGCATGATACAATTATTAGGAGTATAGATTTCAGCATTGAACGTGTGACACGGGAACGCTTCACAAACGCCCTTCCTACGAAACACCCTACTCGCACTTTTATGTCTACGAAATAATTTCTTGGACATCCGAATTAACCGGAGGTTTTTTTATGGCCATTGCCACTGTCCTGTTCTGGTTGATCTCCGCCATCCTGGTGGGGTCCGCCCTGATGGTAGTGGGGGCACGCAAGATTGTGCATAGTGCCCTGGCCCTGGTCATCGTCTTCGCGATGGCTGCGGGCATCTATCTGCTGCTCAATGCGGAGTTTATCGCCATTGTGCAGATTCTTATTTACGCCGGAGCGGTGACGATCCTGATTCTGTTTGCACTGATGCTAACACGCATCACCAGCGTGAATCAGATCACCAATCCTAATAGTAAGACCTGGTGGGCTGCGCTGATCGTCAGCGCCCTGGTTGGCGTGGGCGTCATTTATGCCAGCACATTTATCCATTCCACATCGTTGGTTGGTCACGCGGTAGTGCCTGCCTATGGTGCTGCTGGTGTGGGCGGCGTGTGTTCTGTGCCCCCAAACAATGTGGCCTATATTGGCCAGCTTTTGTATAGCCCGACCTGCTATAGCTACGTGCTTCCCTTTGAGATTGCGTCTCTCGTGCTGCTCGTGGCCATTGTCGGTGCGATAGTCATTGGCCGGGAGGACTAGTCTCATGAATCTCAATAGTTTCCAGGTGCTTGGCGCGGTGCTTTTCTGCATCGGCCTCTATGGTGCCCTTGCCAAACGCAATGCCATCGCTATCTTGATGGGTATCGAGATTATGCTCAATGCCGTCAATATCTCTCTGGTCGCATTCTCGTTTTATAACACGGTTCAACCGTATGCAACGTTTCTGACCGGGCAAATCTTCGCCATTTTCATCATCACTGTGGCCGCCGCCGAAGCAGCAGTCGCGCTCGCCATGATCATTTCGATCTACCGCAAACGCAATACAGTCGATGTGGGCGAAATCAATCTCATGAAGTGGTAAATCCGTAGCGTATGCCGAATTTTGGCGAACAGCGCGTATTTTGTTTTTCTGTAGCAAATACTGTCATCGCTGTTTCTCTTGCCAAATCGGTGAGGAGATACAATGGCTTTCTATCAGTATTCGTGGACGATCCTCTTCGCTCCGTTGCTGTCGTTCGTGCTGATTATTTTTGGCACACGCATGTGGGATCTCGCTAGCCGCCCGCGTGCTGCTGTCGCGGTTGATACGCATGGTCATGGCCATGACGAGACCCACAGCACCGACCCCGACGAACACAGCGCTGGGCACGACACCCACGGTCTCGACGACGATGATGATCCCAAGGTGGCTCATCTCAGCATGGGCGCAAAGGTTAGCGCCTATTTGGGCATCTTTGTGATGCTCCTGGCCTGCATCTATTCCTGGATGCTTCTGTTGGACTCCACTGGCGTCCTGCACCTCAGCAATTATGTGCTACCCTACACTGGCCTGGACCTTGTTCATTATTCCTGGGGCAGTGCGCCGTATCTCGCGGCCTTTCAAATCGCGTTCCATGTCGATCATCTCGCTCTGGCGATGCTGGTGGTGGTAACGACAATCTCGCTGCTGGTGCAGTTCTATTCGCAGGGCTATATGGAGGACTCGGCGGGTTATGCACGCTTCTTCTCCTATCTCTCGCTGTTCACCTTCTCGATGCTGGTGATCGTGTTCGCGTCCAACTTCCTGGTAATTTTCATCGGCTGGGAACTGGTCGGCCTCAGTTCCTATCTGCTGATCGGCTTCTGGATCAATAAACGCGCCAAACCTGACGAGGACCGTCTGCAACCCGCAACGGCTGCCATGCAGGCGTTTTTCGTCAACCGTATCGGTGACGTAGGCTTCATCATTGGCATCATGATCCTGTTTGTGCATACGGGTACCTTCGACTTCGCAACCCTCTCCGGGACAGGCCCGCAGAGCGTGCTGGCTGCCTTCGGTAGCAATTCAACACTGCTGACCATCGCGATGATTCTGGTCTTCTGCGGTGCCATCGGCAAATCGGCTCAGGTGCCCTTGCAAATCTGGCTGCCGAATGCCATGGAAGGCCCAACGCCTGTCAGCGCCCTGATCCACGCGGCCACGATGGTTGCGGCTGGCGTGTATATGATTGCGCGAACGTTTCCGCTCTTCGTCGCCTCTGGCACAACTGCCTTCGAGGTCGTGGCCTGGATCGGCGCGATCACCGCGCTATACGGGGCACTGACAGCGCTGACGCAGACAGACTTCAAACGCGTGCTGGCCTACTCGACAATTAGCCAGCTTGGTTATATGTTCGTGGGCTTGGGCGTGGCGGGTTTCTTCAACCCGAAGGATCTGGGTGCCGGCCCTGGTATGTTCCACCTGTTCACTCATGCCTTCTTCAAGGCTCTGCTCTTCCTGGCCGCAGGTAGCGTAATCCACAATCTGCACCACGCGACGCATAAAGAGGTGCAGGATATGCGCCAGATGGGTGGCCTCTCGAAGTATATGCCGATCACGGCGCTCACTTTCCTGATTGCGACGATGACCATTTCGGGCTTCCCCTTCTTTGCTGGTTTCTACAGTAAAGATACGATTATCGGCCTCTGTCTGGAGAGTGGCAGCATTGGGCTGTATGTGATTACGCTGGGTACGGCTGGTCTGACGGCTTTCTATATGTTCCGTGCCTATATTGTGGCCTTTGGTGGCAAAGGCGGCGATTTCGGTGGCTTATGGGTCAACCGCAACAACGATAAAAATCTGTATCGTGGCGTAGGCACTCCCGGCGAGGCACCCCTCACGGTGACGATCCCGCTGGTCCTGTTGGCTATCGCCTCGATTTTCGCTGGCTACTGGACTGGCTTCTTCAGCTATCTCACACCGCACGCTACGGATTTGAGCATTCCGACCATTTTAAGCGATCCGTTCACCTGGGTGGGCGTTCTTGTAGCCCTGGTTGGTTTTGGAGTTGCTTACGCACTCTACACACGCTTCTCACTGGCTGAGATCAACGCAGTAGTCGAGAACAACGCGGTCCTGCGCTTCCTACATCGCCTGACCAACCGCAAGCTCTACCTGGACGACCTCTACTACTGGTTGACCAAATACGTCTTCCTGGGCATTGCACATATCGCGTCGGCCTTCGATGCCTCTATTGTGGATGGCATCGTCAATGGCGTGGCTGGCTCGGTCATGGGCCTGGGTAAGGGTCTACGTCGTGCCGAAACGGGTCGGGTGCAGTCCTATATGTATGGCTTCTTTGGCGGGGTCGCGGCCCTGGCTATTGCGGTCCTTGTGTTGGCTGCCTTTGCATCAAGAGGAGTGATACTGTGGTAGAAATTTTCTCAAACCCACTGACGTGGCTGCTCCTCTTGCCTGTACTGGGCGCTGGGTTCACGCTACTTGTGCCTGAAAAACCGGCGCGTTGGGTGGCCCTGGTCTTTGCAGCAGGCACCTTCGCACTAACTTTGGGGATGTTCTTTTATGTCCTGGGACAAGGACAGGGCTTACTGGGCTTTGGCAACCTGAGCAGCCCGCACTTTAGGATCGATGTGTCTTGGATTCACTTCCAAGCAGGCAACCTGCAATTCAACATTGACTATAATCTGGGTGTTGATGGCCTGAGCTTGCCGATGGTGATTCTGAACGGCCTGCTGACCATGCTGGCGATCATTGGCGGTTGGAAGAAGAATCGTGTACGCGAGTACATGGCCCTGATCCTTCTGCTGGAGTCGGGCGTGATGGGCGTCTTTATCACGCTGGACCTCTTCCTCTTCTTCCTGTTCTGGGAAGTCGAGTTGGCCCCGATGTTCCTGCTGATCGGTATCTGGGGCAGCGATACGATCAAGCATGGCGTACCTGGACGCGTCTACTCAGCCTGGAAGTTCCTGCTCTACACCTTCTTCGGCAGTATCTTTATGTTCGCTGGTATCCTGCTGGTCTACTTTATGGTCGGCAATACCACGCACGTTTATAGCGCGAGCATGTTGTATCTCTCGCAACATCTGGTGGGCGGCACTATCAGCTTCTTGGGCATTACGATGGGTGCACAGTTGTTGATCTTTCTGCTGATCTTCACAGCCTTTGCTATTAAGATCCCGATGTTCCCCTTTCATACGTGGCTACCGGATGCACATACTGATGCTCCAACGGAGGTCAGCGTGATCCTGGCTGGCGTGCTGCTAAAAATGGGCGCGTATGGGCTGATCCGCGTCTGCCTCTCGATTGCGCCGCTAGGGATGCAGGCATTCGCACCCTGGATGGCAGTGATTGCGGCGATTAACATCCTTTACGGCGCGGCAATCTGTTTGGTGCAAAAAGATATGAAGAAGCTGATCGCGTATTCCAGTGTCAGCCATATGGGTATTATCCTGCTGGGCGTGGCTGCGGCGGCATCTGGCTTTGGCGGCCCGGACTTCCGTATACTGGCCCTGACTGGCGCGACGGTGCAGATGTTTAGCCACGGCCTGATTAGTGGCATGCTCTTCTTTAGCGTCGGTGTGATCTACGACCACGCACACACACGCGAGATCAAGGTCTTCGGTGGGGTCGCGAAACGTATGCCGCTACTGGCCACGCTCTTTACCTTTGCGGGTCTGGCCTCGTTGGGCCTGCCCGGCCTGGCAGGCTTTATCCCGGAATATATGACCTTCACGAGCAGCTATGCTTCCTGGCCCGTGGTGACGATCATCAGTGTCTTCACCATGATCCTGACCGCGTCCTATCTGCTCTGGATGCTCAAACGCGTCTTCTACGGGCCGTTCAATATAAAGTGGAACTGGCTGCTTGATGCCAACTTCCGTGAAGCGCTCCCGCTGGTTGTGCTGGCTGTGCTGATCGTTGTCGTGGGCGTGTATCCCGCGTTACTCATTGATGTGATTACCCCGACGTTGCAGGCCGTGATGCACGGCTTGACCCACGTCGTTGTGGCGATCAGGTAGAGGAGTTTTTGTATGTTTCATATCGCTGATCTCTATCTGCTCGCACCACAACTGAGCTTGGCTCTGCTGGCTCTGACGGTAATGGCAGTGGACTTGTTTGCGAAACGCCGCATCGTAACTGTTGCGGTTGCACTGATTGGTCTGATCGTTCCGCTGGGCTTTATCCTGGCGCAACAGTTTTCTACGCAGTTTGACCAACCACACACGGCATTCTTTGGGATGTTTATCGTTGATCGCTATGCGCTGTTCTTCGATGTTATTTTCCTGATTATCGCTGCGGTGATGATTCTCTCGTCGTACAGCTATATCAGCAAATATGTCAGAGCCGAAGGCGAGTTTTACACACTCATGCTTTTCTCGGTGACGGGCATGATGTTTATGGCTAGCACGAACGAGCTGATTACCATCTACATCTCGCTCGAACTGACCAGCATTCCGCTGTACATTATGGCGGGCCTGCTGCACAATCAGGAGCATTCGGCGGAAGCTGCGGTCAAGTATGTGCTGTTGGGCGCGATGTCCTCAGCCATCCTGCTCTACGGTTTCACGCTACTCTACGGGCTGACCGGCACAACTGATCTGGCTGGGATCGCAACCTCGATTAGCAAGGGCGTGCAGGACGGCAATATTACGGTACTGGTGGCGGGTGGACTGATCCTGGCGGGTTTTGGTTTCAAGATCTCGGCGGTCCCCTTCCACATGTGGGCACCTGATATCTATCAAGGTGCGCCTACCCCGGCCACAGCCTTCTTCTCAGTTGGCTCAAAGGCTGCGGGCTTTGCCGCGCTGATCCGCGTCTTCATGAACGGCGGTCTCTGGCAGGTCAACCTGCATTCGATGGTCCTGATTATGACCGTGGTTGCGGTGGCGACGATGATCCTGGGCAACGTGGTGGCTGCGGTCCAGAACAACGTCAAACGCATGATGGCCTATTCCAGCATTGCCCAGGCGGGCTACATCCTGATGGGCTTCATCGCTAGTTTCAACGGGCAGAACAGTAGTGGCAACTCGGCGGTGCTCTTCTTCATCCTGGTTTACGTGATAACCAATCTTGGCGCGTTCGCCGGGATCATCGCCCTGGCCCATGCGACTGGCGGCGAGCGTATCGAGGATTTCCGTGGTCTCGCCAAACGCGCTCCAGCTCTCAGTGCTGGAACGGCGCTCTGCCTGCTCTCCCTGGCCGGTATCCCGCCGATGGCTGGTTTCGTCAGTAAAATCTTCATTTTTACTGCCGCCTGGAGTGAGGGTCTCGGCTGGCTGGTGATTATTGCGTTGCTGACAAGCGTGGTTTCGCTGGTCTACTACGGACGGATCGTCAAGGCGATGTACTTCGAGGCTCCTGCCAAAGATGATCGCTTGAGCACGCCCCTGGGCATTGGTGCAGCGATCACCCTGACTACAGCGGCCCTGATCGTCATCACCTTTGCCGCCTCAATCGTGCTGGCCCTGACCAACCCGGCAGCGGGCAGCCTGATTAGCACGATTGTGAAATAGGATAGGCTTGTTGGATAGTATCGAAGATAAAGAAGAGGCTCCTGTGTCGAACCAGGAGCCTCTTCTTTGTAGGAAGGGATGGAAGGAGTCTAGCTAATATCCTGGAGATTTGAACAGGAAAACGCAGCTTCGTTTCCTCGCTAAGATGATAGAAGTGCATACGCTTATGGTTGGCGTGAAAAAGCTAGGGCAATGATTTCTCTGTGTGAGGAGAGCAAACCCTCTGGTAGCTCATCAAGTGCAAAGAAACGAGCCTCCATAACTTCTTTTGGGTCCAGATGGAGTTCCCCACCGATGAATTGCCCTAGATAACTCGCCTCCAAGCGCAGCTTATACCCGCTCACAATGCGAATCAGGGATTGCACCTGAATCTTGTATTGAGTCTCTTCCCACACTTCCCGGCATAGCGCCTCTTCCAACTTCTCTTGATGTTCGACATAGCCGCTTGGGAGACCCCACGAGCCAGCTTTCCAATAGCGGTGTCGGAGTAGCAGAATACGCTGCTGGTCATCAAGAATGACTCCTGAGACGCCGATAATAAATTTGTGATGTGCTATCCATAGAACGTACCATTGGAGAACACCCAACCTTCTCCATATTCGTATCAACATATCAATCATTCGGCTGCCTCTTTCTCTCTTTTTCCCACTATTGTGGCACATCTACCTACTTCTGTATAGCGCATTCCTCTCGATCAAAGAGCGTTCTATCATCGCGTATCATACCCTCAGAGCAGCTCACTCAAGAGTCTTTTTGCTTATCGAAAGGTGTGCAGGATCGTGGTGGGTGGTACCCCCGCAGGCGTATTGGGCCTCACCAGGATCGTGCCTTGCATGACTCCGCCATCGGGGAAGGTAATCGTGAAGGGGGTAGCGTGCACGACAGTCAAGCCGTACTCTCTATAGGTGCCTTCTGGGAATATAAAAGTGCACAGACAAAAGGTTCGCTTCCCTAAAAGCATCGAGAATGTTTCGTACTGACTGATACGCGTGCCTGTCCCGCCGTGGGACTCGACCTCGTAGAAAATCTTCTTGAGGAGCAGCACATCTAC
>JBDTBU010000384.1:0-4552 GCA_039923935.1 Ktedonobacteraceae bacterium
CTGCCGCGTACACTGCCTGGATTGCGGTAGTGCAGCCCGACGCCCGCCGCGCCATCGTTGGTTTCCGTCCACCAAACGGCCAGGGCGAAGGCATCGTCAATGTTTTGCGCCCGTGCAGCGTCTTCAACGGCCTGCCCAGTGCCTACCATAGGGCTGCCTGCACGCCGGAAAATCGCATCGATATAAGAGGCTGGTAACGATGGAGGGCCGACTACGTTATCATCGCTCGCATGGCTGGGAACCGGTGTTTGTTGCCACTGGTTCAACAGAGCTACGCCACCGCCTACCAGCAGGATTATCAGACTTACCAGTAATACATGTACAAGATGTTTTTGTATAGGTCGTTTATTCATACGCCTTCTCTAAGACAAATAGTCGGCAGAGCCACAGGCAACTTTCGTTACCAGGCACACCCTCTTCATCACCACCTTCCCCAACCCTGCCTTTAGCCGCGCATCTTCAGCTCCATCGTGAAAATAATCTGGGCTGAATTTGACTGATACACGACGACAAACGTTATACTATCGAGATGTGCAAACGTTCAAGGTTACACATGTCTGCTTATTATACCATAGGCATATGTACAGATAGTACAAAACGCGTTTTCCGTAGGTAGTATCTCCCATAGAGAGTGTGCTATACTGGGAAACGAACATTTTTGCGACGGGAGGCCAGTCCGATTAGCCGACACCAAGGCAAGAATAATGCACAGACGGGGCATCTCGATCCGCGTACCCTGTTGCGCAAACGGTATGTCATTGTGCGCCCAATTGGACGCGGCGGGATGGCTGCTGTCTATGAGGCCAGGGATACCCGACGCGGCACCTCGTGCGCGATCAAGGAGATGAGCCTTTCGACGGTCCCGCAGGACGAGCGCCCACAAGCCATCCAGAATTTTCTGGCTGAGGCGCGTATCCTGTCACGTCTCAATCACCCGAATCTGCCCGCGTTCACCGACTTCTTTACGGAGGGCACGCGGCATTTCCTGGTGATGGAATTTGTTGACGGCAGTACGCTGGAAGAACTGCTCGAAACGAATAAGGGACCGTTTTCAGAACGTCGCGTGCTGGGCTGGGCACGCCAACTTTGTGATGTGCTGGAATATCTGCATGGTCAGCAACCACCGATTATTTTCCGTGACCTCAAACCCGGTAATATTATGCTGACCCGCGCCGGACATATTAAGCTGATCGATTTTGGGATTGCTCGCCTGTTTCGCTTTAGCAGTGCGCAAGACACGCAATTGCTCGGCACGCCTGGTTTTGCACCGCCTGAACAGTATGGCAAATCTCAGACTGATGAGCGTTCGGACATCTATTCGCTGGCTATGACGCTTTTCCAGTTGATGGCCGATTCGATGAACGATCAGGGTTTTGGCCTGAAAGACCTCCATCTCACCTATCCCCAGATTTCTCAGCCAGTGGCACGCGTGCTGGAAAAAGCCACGGCGCTTAAGTCAGAGGATCGCTACGAGAGCGTGATAGTCTTTCGCCGCGCTCTGTTGGGCATCGGGACGTTTCGTTTTGAAGATGGCGGCGAGGCGACCACGCCTGACGAATTGGCCGATCTCTGCTCGCACTATCCCGAAGAGGCTGCCGATTATCTCTTCGCTGGAGAAATAGAATCCTGGTTGCAGGAGATTGGTGAGGGTGAGTTGGCCCGCGCAGCCAAGCGTATTCGCTCGACGACGGGCGCACCTGAGATGGCGGTGAACAAATTCCTCCAAGCGGTACTGGGACCAGTCGCGCACGCACGCGGTAGCACGAGCGTTCAGCCAGCTATCAAGGGGCGTACCGGCTCGTATCCCGCTGTGGGCAGCGATAGCTCTTCGCAGGGCAGCCGCTCTGGTCGTGAGCCTGTGCTGGTCGTCGAACCCAGAACCATCGACTTCGGGCAGGTCTACCCCGGTCTCTGTGCGCCGATCCTGCTGACGATTGCTGGCGCGAAAGGGGCTATGGTCAGCGGCACCATTCACGCGGTTGAGCCTTGGATTGTGCTGGATGAGGCGACGTTCGATAGTGCTCGCACACCTGTCAATGTGCGCGTCGATAGCACGCGTCTGCGCGGTTCAACGCACTATACCGGCACGATTATGATTTCCCTGGATGAGAGTGAGCGTGAGGTTGCTGTGACTATTGAGGTAGATGTGCTGGGCTATACCACAACGACTATCGCCCGTCAGCAGGCTTCGCAGGGCGCGAGTGTACAGCCAGACGATACGATTGTGCCAGGTGCGGGCCGGATGCGCATGGCTCCCCAGGCCACCGTGACCGTCGATCAGCCGTTGGATACCAGCCGCGCCACAGAGTACCAGGCCAAATATGGTCCGCCTGGGAGTGGTGGCTGGAACCTTTTGCAGGCTGTTCCTCCGCGTCAACTTGCGAACATGAAGCTTGCCCTGACGTTTCTGGCCGCCCTTGTGACTGCCGGTTGCTTTTATCTGGTACTCGCGCATCTGCCGTTGTTGGCTCATGTTGCAGTATTGCCGCCTAGTCCCTGGTTTACCGTTATCCTCGTTGGGCTGGTGCCGTTCTCAACCCTGGGCGTGGTCATTGCCAACTGGCTGACTTCCTGGAACACCAAAGAGACCATCAACCGCGTCTGCACCAGCCTGAGCGTGTCGCTGGTCCTGCTGGGTCTGGGCGAATCTGCTTGGCAAAACCTCATCGGCCAGAACACGCCCGAATTGCACTTCCTGACGATGCTGCTGCTCACCTCGTTAGCTGCGACTATTGGGGCGCTTCCCAGGATTAGTAGCATGTTGCTGAATGGTGCGACTTGGGGGATGAGCCATCTACGCTGGGTGATGATCTCGCTGGCGGTGATCGTTGGCGGCTCGCTCGGTTTCACGTTGACCAACGGGCTGGCTGCGGGCTGCTTTACCCCTTTTGGCATCTTGTTGGGCATTGGTGTTGGTGTGCTGCTGGTTCTGCGGGTGGATCGTTTGCTCAAACAGAAACCGCATCCGTGATGACACAACTTCCCAAACTAGTGGTCGTGGCTGGTCCGACTGCTTCCGGCAAGAGTTCGCTGGGCATAACCCTCGCGCAAACGTTGCGGGGCGAGATTGTCTCTGCCGATTCGCGCCAGGTCTATCGCGGCCTCGATATAGGCGCGGCCAAAGTCACGCTTGTTGAGCAAGCACTGGTCCCGCATCACCTGCTCGATGTTGTTGATCCCAGCGAGACCTACACCGTGGCCCGTTTCCAGCAGGAGGCCATTGCAGCCATCGATGCTATCCTGGCGCGTGGTTGTCAGCCGGTGCTGGTGGGCGGCTCGCCTCATTATATTCAGGCCGTGGTCGATCATCTGGACATTCCGGCCATCCCGCCGCAGCCCGCGCTGCGTGCCCAATTGGAGGCGCGTCCGTTGGCAGAATTGCTGACCGAACTGGCGCAACTTGATCCGCAGAGCGCGGCCACGATTGACCGTCACAATCCCCGCCGTGTGATTCGCGCCCTCGAAGTATGTCTCGTGACGGGTCAGCCCTTCTCTGAGCAGCGCCGCATGGCCGATCCGCTCTACGACTGCCTGCAACTTGCCATCAACTGGCCGCGTCCAGAACTCTACGCCCGCATCGATGCGCGTGTCGATGAACGCATGGGCCAGGGCATGGTCGAGGAGGTGCAGCGTTTGCTAGCCAGTGGACTCAGCCACGAACGTCTAGAGGCATTTGGTTTGGAGTATCGCTCGATCAGCCGTCTTTTGCGTGGCGAATATGCTAGCGAGGCTGCGATGGTCGAACGTCTGAAGTTTGCCATTCACGATTTCACACGACGCCAACTCTCCTGGTTCCGCAAAGACCAACGCCTCGTGTGGATTGACGGGCACAAGCTTGACGCTGCTATCGAGATTGTTAGGCGGTTTGTGTATGGGGAGTAGGATATGAGCCACTCACAACCGGACACACGAGGGGACGCCGGACGCGAGGGCCGGCGCTACACGCAAGGGTGGACATGACATGCGAGCATGGTATTCCTCGCAATCCAATCACACACACAAACAAACAAAAATACCATCTAAATGGTGATGTACATTTCTGTAAACCTGCTCTATAGGCTGATTCACAGGAATACACATCAACGCATCACCGTTTAGAGGTAAAAAACAAAAACATGGTAGAGCAGATGCCCTACCATGTTCCCTTATGAAAAACCCCTTGCCACCGGTTACGCTGTTATAAGGTTTTGCATCGCTCCTGCTAGAAATCTTGCAAGCATTTTATTTTGCGCCCTTGACTTGTTGCACTTTTTTTCGCTATAGTTAGGAGGAAGTTCTTGCTGTGAGAGAGCATATCTTTTTTTTGACTCCATGCCCTTCTCTCATGAAAGAGCAGTACAATCTTGAGAGGTTCTCTCCCAGGTTGAGAGAGTGTTCAGCAATTGACACAGCCATGCCAGTTGTGTCTTTTCCAAAAATTTGTTTCATGGAGGAAACCCATGTCCATTCAGGAAGCACCTGAATATTCTACTGATAATCGACTTGTTACATTATTTCCCCCTCGATACTCTATTTTTAGTCGATTGAACGTGAAATATTCCCATATGCGCAT
>JBDTBU010000385.1:0-9367 GCA_039923935.1 Ktedonobacteraceae bacterium
AAGGGCGGCATACCATAGCCAGGAGGTGGCATCAACGGAGGCATACCATAGCCGACTGGTGGCGCTCCATACGCGGGCTGCGGTGTAAACGGTGGTGTGCCGTAGACTGGTTGACCAGCGCCGTAGTTGGTGACTGGTGCGCCATATGGATCGGGTGCATCTGCTGACGCATAGAATGATGGCAATGGCGGATACTGCTCCGAATTCGCGGGGGCTGGCTGACTGGGTGCCTGTTCTAGCTGTGACTCAGGCGATTTCGGCTCTTCCGGCAAAGCATCGGGTTCTTCAGACATTGTTGTAGCCTCCTGCATACATGTTCCTATGACGATTTATCTCATCGTGGGTGATAATTCCATCTCTATATAGTAACATAACGAACGAACCTGCGCACAACCAAATGTCCCTCACAACAAAAAGCGCAAGCGAGGCGTTATCGGCCCAGATTGCGCTCCGGCTTGCATTTCTAGCTGTGAGACCACTTGCCAGACTGCGTGCTACGGCGTGGCGGCTCCATGCAATATGCTCGCAAAAAGGGCCACGGCCAGGATTGCGCATAGGAAAACCAACAAGACGGCTGCGATAATCGGGATCAAGACCACCCAGGTTGCCTTGCCGCCACTCAGGCGATGCGCCGCCATGATCGAGTACACGTTGAGGACAATACTATAAATCCCCAAGGCAAAAGCGGCGATTCCACCCAGGATAGGAATCAGACCCAGCAGATAACCGATCACAGCTATCGGTGTATAGAAGAGCAAGTAGTTATAGCCCTGCTGCACAAAGCTGCCATTCCCCTTGAACGCTTTGGCCAGTAAGTACTGAATACCAACAGTGATAAAGAACCCGACGATGACGGTGACGATGGCATAGACCGAACCTGTCCCTCCAAAGAGCACACCCATCATAGCGTACGCCGAACCAGCACCACCTCCGCCGAGACTTGCCATCACAGCGGCACCCATTGCCAAACCAATAAACCCGATGATTGTACCGACCAGACCAATACCAATCAACTGGGTCCAGATCATGCCCCAGGTGGCCTTGCCTTGCTCTTCAGCGAAGGTGGCTGCACCGGGTTTGGTCAGGACTTTGATGTACTGGCCGGGTAGTTCTTGAATGGCCTGACCCCACGGACGCGGCCCCTGGGGGGCATAGCCAAACGCGGCACTACTTGGCTGCTCATAGCCTGGTGCACCATAGCCCGGCTGGCCGTAGCCCGAAGGAGGTCCACCATACCCTGGCTGGCCGTAGCCCGAAGGAGGTCCACCATACCCTGGCTGGCCGGAAGCCTGCTCATAAGGGTTTTGCACTTGCTGCTGTGGATTGTAAGGATTCGACGGCTGATTATAGGGATTTGGCTCGCTGGGCGGCTGGCCCTGTGGCTGATTGTAAGGATTTGGCTCACTGGGCGGCTGGCCCTGTGGCTGATTATAGGGATTTGGCTCGCTGGGCGGCTGGCCCTGTGGCTGATTGGGATCCCAGGACATAGACGCGTCCTCCTCTGCATTTGCATAACGATAATTACCAATACGAGAATGCCCAAATACGCACCTCAGACTCCCAATTATACCATGACAAGCAAGGTGGTATATTCTCACTTATGCGTTATGTGTTATTGATTGAGAACGGCAATATGCTGCATGACCAGCACGAACAATCCCACAACAGTTATCGCTACAAGCACGATAATTGGCAACAAAACAGCTAGTGTTGCTTTGCCGCCACCCAGACGATGGGTCGCCATGATCGAGTAGACGTTGAGGGCAATCTCATAAATACCCACGACCAGGCCCAGCAATGCGCCTATACCAACAATAGGTATCAATTGCAGTATATACGTGACGATAGTAAGCGGGACCGTAAATAAGAGCTGGTTATAGGCTTGCGTCTTATAGTCGCCAGTTCCGCGTAAAACTCTCGCCAGCACGTACTGAAGACCAACGGTAATCAGGAAAGTAAGCGGGACAGAGAGCAGCGAGAACTTGGCAAATGATCCCAATGAATCGGAGAGCGCATTGACCGACGGGACGGCTGGACCTCTCAACAGGCCAATCAACGTGCCCAATAAACCTAAAAAAAGCAGTTGTACCCAAATAATACTCCACTCCGCCTTGCCCTGCTCTTCGCTAAAAGAACGCACACCGGGTTTGGTCAAAATCTTGATATACTGGCTGGGTAGTTCTTGAATGGCTTGGCCCAACGGGCACGGGCGCTGTGGGATATACCCGGATGGAGGGCCATCTTGCTGATACGGTTGTAGCTTGTCAGGCTGTTCCTGCGGCTGATTGGGGTTCCAGGACATACGCGTGCTCTCCTTATTATGTATGCTAATCATTATGTATGCTAACCACGACTGTTACCAGTATATGCTGAGGGCAAAACTATACGCGTCTCTCTCTTGCGATTCTTTTTCCCCATCTTGTATAATGAGTAGCGAAAGCGAAAAACATTGCTAATAGCATGCGAAACAACGAGGTTTCGGGATGCCAACGTACAACGCCGTGAGAGGACAGAGCACTCTGCCTCCTTCTGCACGCAACGCTGACTTCTCCTTTCCCCTAATCCCGGTGTTTCCCCTTTTTCAGCGAGTGTTCACCTGCGGCAGATGCAGGGACGATTTTGAACGACACCAAAGGAGTGCGCTCATGCCCGAACAAGATTTTATGCCCATTCAGAATTTCGATTACCTTGAGTTGTATGTGGGCGATGCCAAACACACGGCCTACTATTTTAGTTCCGCGTGGGGCTTCGTGCCTATCGCGTATGCTGGCCTGGAGACTGGGGTGCGCGACCACACCAGCTATGTTCTAGAACAGGGCAACATTCGCATGGTCGTGACTTCGCCCACTGGACCGGAAGGCGAGATTGCCGCGCACGTTCACCTGCATGGCGATGGCGTGAAGGATGTGGCTTTTCGTGTGGAAAATGCTGAACGAGCCTATCACGAGGCAACCAGTCGAGGTGCGCGTGGCGTGATGCCGCCTACCGAGCTACACGACGACCACGGCTCGGTCAAGCTGGCCTCTATTGCAACCTATGGCGAAACCATCCACACGTTTGTTGAGCGCCAGGACTATAAGGGCGCGTTTCTACCCGGCTTCCGCCCTCTGGAAAGCTCTCAGCCGCGTCGCTCACGGCCTGCCGGGCTGGCTGGGATCGATCATGTGGTGGGCAATGTCGAACTGGGCAAGATGGATGAGTGGGTCGGTTTCTATGAGAAGGTCATGGGCTTCACGCAACTGCTACACTTCGATGATAAAGCTATCAGTACTGAATATTCAGCCTTAATGTCAAAGGTCATGCAGAACGGGAGTGGGCGGATCAAGCTGCCGATTAACGAGCCTGCACCAGGTCGTCGCAAATCGCAAATTGAGGAGTATCTGGACTTTTATCGCTCACCGGGCGTGCAACATCTGGCCCTGATTACTGACGATATCGTGAGCACGATCAGCAACCTGACGGAGCGCGGCGTGGACTTTCTACGCACACCGAGCAGCTACTATGAGACGGTGCTGGACCGCGTTGGGCCTATCGACGAAGACCTCAAGCAGTTGGCCGACCTGGGCATTCTGATCGATCATGACGACGATGGCTACCTGCTGCAAGTCTTCTCCAAGCCTGTGGTGAGCCGCCCGACGGTCTTCTTCGAGGTGATCCAACGCAAGGGTGCCCGTGGCTTTGGTGAGGGCAATTTCAAGGCGCTTTTCGAGGCTCTGGAACGTGAACAAGCATTGCGGGGGAATTTATAGTATGAAACTGGTAACGTTTAAAACGCCTAATCATACAACCTATGCTGGTGTACTGCGTGGCGAACGTGTGCTACCGCTCAACTATCCTACCTTGCTGGAATGCTTGCAAGACCCCGCTGGTATGGTGAAGGCGCGGCATGTGCTCGACAGTTCCGAGCAGGGTATGGCCTTGAGCGATGTCACGTTGCTCACACCTGTGCCTCATCCGCCGACTATGCGCGACTTCTACGCTTTTGAGCAGCATGTGGCGTCAGCGCGGGCGAAACGTGGTTTGGGCATGATCCAGGAATGGTACGAAATTCCCACTTTTTACTTCACCAACACCAGCGAGGTCTACGGTCATAACGAGCCGGTTCCTTATCCTGTTGGGAGTAAAGAACTGGATATCGAGTTGGAGATTGCCTGTGTGATTGGGCGCGAGGGTAAAGATATCTCGCCAGAAGAGGCATCCGACTATATTGCAGGCTACACGATCATGAACGACTGGAGTGCACGCGACTTCCAGCGGATGGATATGAAGCTCAACCTTGGTCCAGGCAAGGGCAAGGATTTCGCAACCTCGCTCGGTCCCTGGCTAGTCACTCCTGACGAACTGGCCGTACGCCGCGTGGGCAGCGGTGCCAGCGAACGCTACGATATGACGATGATCGCACGCGTGGACGGCCAGGAAATCTCGCGTGGCAATTTCAAGCACATCCACTACAGCTTCGAGCAAATGATTGCTTACGCCTCGCGCAACGCCCGCCTGCGTCCTGGCGATGTCCTCGGCTCCGGCACAGTCGGCACTGGCTGCCTGCTAGAGATCGGCACCGAGGTCCATCCATGGTTCCAGAGCGGCGAAACAATTGAATTGGAAATTGATGGTCTTGGCGTATTACGTAATAGGATTATGTAACGTGTCTAACACACAATTGCAGCAGGAGGGTACCCCGGATGCGAGAGCTGGCGCTACATGCAAGGAGTTTGGGTGGCCAGCACCCATGATCCCATCGTGCATGCATGATTACACATTGCAAATGCTATTGTGCTTGCCACATCCATCCTTGCATGTAGCGCCAGCCTTCACGTCCGGCGTACCCATTTTCAAGGGAGGAGTATCCATATGCCACCCTATCATCGCCTAGGCGAAATCCCGCCAAAACGGCACACACAGTTTCGTAAGCCGGACGGTACACTCTACTCGGAGGAACTCTTCGGCATTGAGGGGTTCTCTAATAACTACTCGAACTTGTATTATCACTTCCCACCAACGCGTGTGAAGAAGGTTGAGCCGTTCCAGGAGGGGCATCTAGAGGATTGGCACGTCAATGTGCAACGCCACCATCATCTGAAAACGGCGCAGATGGTACCCGGAGGCGATGCTGTGCTGGGCAACCAGATTGTGATGTACAACAAGGATGTGACCATCGGCATTGCTCTGCCCAACGAGCCAATGAGCTACTTCTACCGCGATGGCGACTCGGATATGCTGTACTTTGTCCACGACGGGCAGGGCGTGTTAGAGACGACATTCGGGTTACTGCCCTATCACGAGGGCGACTACATCGTCATTCCACGCGGCACAACCTTCCGCTTCGAGATCGCGGCGGACGGCCCGCAGACGCGCTTGCTGGTGGTTGAAGCACATGGCAGCATTGAGCCGCCGCGCCGCTACCTAAGCCCCAACGGCCAGCTACTAGAGCACGCGCCCTACTGCGAACGCGACATCCGACGACCTACGGAACTGGTCACGCACACTGAGCGCGGCGACTTCGAGGTGCGTGTGAAGGTCGGCGACCTGATCTCCAGCTATTGGTACGACTTCCACCCTATCAACACGGTTGGCTGGGACGGCTGCGAGTACCCCTGGATATTCAACATCGCCGACTTCGAGCCAATCACCGGGCGCATCCATCAGCCACCACCAGTTCACCAGACCTTCCAGGGACCGAACTTCGTGGTCTGCTCGTTTGTGCCGCGTAAGCTCGACTACCACCCGCTCTCGATCCCTGTGCCCTACAACCACAGCAACATCGATAGCGACGAGATGCTGTATTATGTCAACGGCAACTTCGGCAGCAGACGCGGCATCGAACGCTCCTCGATTTCGCTGCACCCGCGTGGCATCGCCCACGGCCCGCATCCAGGCTCCGTCGAGAAAAGCCTGGGAGTTGAACGCACCGAAGAGTTAGCCGTCATGATCGACACCTTTTATCCACTTAAATACACAAAAGCGGCTCAAACGATTGACGACGAGAGCTATCCGTATAGCTGGTACGACGCGTAGAAGGTTCTCCATTCGGGTGTGGTGTGTATGACCGACCAACGCTGCACCCGCGTGGAGAGCCAGCCCGCTCCTCCAACTCCGTTCGCTATACCTATGCCCAATCCTCAAAATCGTAACCAAAACTCTACCCCAAACGTACATAGTAATTGAGGCCCTGTGAGAGGACCAGACCAACGAACACGAACGAGACAAGAGAGGCATTATGATGGACTACCGACAACAGCGCAGGGCCAACCGTAGAAACATGCGTGGGAGATTTGGCAGGATTAGTAGCATTATCTGGCCGCTGGCCATCGTGCTCTTCTTCATAACTCACTCCTGGATTTGGTTCCCAGTGGCCATCTTTGCCCCTGCGATCCTGTGGGGCATCTTTGGCGCGTTCAACACGAATTCGCAGCAGCAACAACAACAGCCGTACTACCAACCCACTTACCAGGCTGACCAGCCTGTGTACCAACAGCCAGAACAGCCTGTGTACCAACCCTACACCCAAGGCTACACGCCGCAACAGTCAGCTAACCCGCAGCCTGAAGTCTACCAGGAAAGCGGCTTGCCACACCAGTATCAAGAGCAAGAGCAATACCAGCACCAACAACAATATGAAGACCCAATGACGATGTATCCACAAGAATAAAATAAAACATTATAACAGATGGTCTGGTGATGAAATCATTTTTAATCACCAGACCATCTGTTATAATGGGAAGTTATTGGATAACGCCTGATTGCTGCTTGATGGCTGTTTCAGCGATGTAGCGTAAATCGAGTTCTTCCAACTCCTTTTTCTTGCCTAGCAACAGTTTCGCCATATCGAAGGCACGGCCCAACTGCTCTTTTTCTAGCGTGTAGCCCAACTCTTTCATCTGTGCGTCGAGGGCGGCCCGCCCGGAGAGCTTGCCCATGTGCATACGGCGTTCGGCAG
Organism: Ktedonobacteraceae bacterium; assembly: GCA_039923935.1. GTDB lineage: Bacteria > Chloroflexota > Ktedonobacteria > Ktedonobacterales > Ktedonobacteraceae > Paraktedonobacter. The sequence continues at coordinate 6,938 of JBDTBU010000385.1, forward strand.
AGGTGAGGCCGATGGATTCGGGCGTCATGATCTCGTAGGTACGCGTATCCTTGAGCACGCCGTCCTGGTGAATGCCGCCGCCGTGCGAAAAGGCGTTTTTGCCCACAATACTCTTGGTCCACTGCACTTCCATACCCGATAGCTTCGAGATCAAGCGGCTGGTAGGCATGATCTTGGTGGTATCAACCTTCACGTCCAGGCCCAGGTCAGCGGCGCGTGTGCGAATGGCCATGATGACATCCTCACTGGCAGCGTTGCCTGCCCGCTCACCCAGGCCGTTGATGCAGGTATCCACGCGCTCAGCCCCGTTGCGCAGACCTTCCAGAGCGTTGGCGACGGCCATCCCCAGGTCGTCATGGCAGTGTGCTGAGATGCGGATGCCGGGGAACTCGCGCCGCACGTCGGCCACAAGCTGACCGAACTCCCAGGGCAGCGCGTAGCCCACGGTATCGCAAAGCGTGACAAAACGCACGCCCTCTTTAAAGATCGCCTCGCAGACTTCCAGAATAAAATCGTGCTCAGTTCGTGTAGTATCTTCCAGGGCGAAATCGACGTTCTCAGTCAGCGTACGAGCGTGCGCCACAGCCGTGCGAGCCATTTCTAGCACCTCTGCCCGCGTCTTGCCCAGCTTCACCTGACGATGCAGTGGCGAGACGCTCACAAAGGGCTGAATGGCTGAACTCTTGGCGATCTTCACTGCTTCCCAGGCCCGATCAATATCCGCGAAATGCGTCCGGGCAATCGCGCAAATCTCAGCATTCTCGACCTTCGAGGCGATCAGGCGCACAGCCTCGAATTCGCCCGGTGAGGAAATGGGAAAACCACAATCCAATGTATCAAAGCCCATATCGGCTAACGCCTGGGCTATAGCTAACTTCTCTGCGGGGAAATAGTTCACACCAGGGGTTTGCTCGCCGTCGCGTAGGGTGGTTTCATAGAATTTGACGATGCGTGGTTCGCTTGCCATCGCTCTGCTCCTCTCTGATCGAGCTAGCAAAAACAACGATCAAGTTGTTTGCTCGATCAGCATAAGATACTAGCTCCTTGTATTGATTGCACCATTGCAGCATACAGCCAACAGATGACAATAGTTCAGGATACACCTGAAAAACGAGCAACAGGCTCACGATCAGGCGCGACATTCCCGAAACTCCTTTGTCTCGATCTTCCAACATGCGTGATCCTTCACTAGGCCAATTATACGCACTGTTGGGATGGGTACGCAAGAGGGATGTGAGCCTATTGATACGACGGGGGCGCATCCGCTGGGGCGGCTCCCCACACGATATTAGGCGTGTTTGCTAGGGCATAATCGAGCGTGCCGCCTTTGGCGATGAAGGACGGGTCTAGCCAGGGGCGTGTGCTGGCCTGCCCGTTCACGCGGAGACTTTGCACGTAGAAGACGCTGGCCGAGGCACCAGGCGCGTTGATCTGGATGGTCTGCCCGCTAGTCCGGTAGAGCGTGATATGCGGGAAAAGTGGACTGGCGAGCACGAGACTGGCGCTGCCCGGCGTCTCAGGGTACATGCCCAGCGCGGCGAAGACATACCATGCCGACATCTCGCCCATATCATCGTTGCCCGGCAGACCCGTGGGACTAGGGGAGTAGAGCGTGTTTACTGCCCGGCGCACGACCTCCTGCGTCTTGTAGGGCGCACCCGCGTAATCGTACTCCCAGGGCGTCTCTAGCGTCGGTTCGTTGCCCAGAAAGGCGTAGGGACTATCGGGGCCAGCGTCGATCTGGGTAAAAAAGGTATCGAGGCGCTGGACTACTTTGGTATTCCCGCCGAGAGTCGTAAACAAGCCATGCAGATTAAATGGTACCATCCAGGTGTATTGCGCTCCATTACCCTCAACCCAGCCTGTTTCTTTACTTGGATTGTATGCAGGAGGGAACGCACCATTCTGGTAACGTGGCTCTAGGTAGCCTGTGGCTGGATTAAACAGATTGTGCCAGTTCTGTGCCCGTTGCAGAAATTTCTGAGCGTTCGCGTGATCGCCGAGTTCCCCAGCCAGAGCACCAATGGCAAAGTCAGCGATACTATACTCAAGGGTGGTTGCAGCCGCGCCGTAGAACGTGCAGCAACCATACACGCCATCTACTGGATCGTAGCCAGGCTTGTCCAGATAATTCAGGCCGGGACGCGTCGAGTTTGCTTGCGTGGCCTGCTGGATCATTGCAGCCAGGGCCGCGTTGGCATCAAAATGCGTGCCGCCAAAGGCGTAAATATCGGAAATAATCGCATCCGAGGGATCACCAATCATCACATAGGTTTCGCCGTTCGCCAGCGACCATTTGGGCAAACTGCCACTCTGCATGTAATCGTTGAGCAGCGATTGTGCGACATCACTGGCCTGATCTGGCGCGAGCAGCGCGAGCAGTTGGATTTGCGAACGATACACGTCCCAGCCCGAAAAGTTCGCGTACTG
>JBDTBU010000386.1:0-15163 GCA_039923935.1 Ktedonobacteraceae bacterium
GGGTGTAAAAGCAGCACTGTCAGCACAATGCTCAGTAGCGAGCCAGCGATTACCTGAGCTGTGGTATGGCGGCGCAGAACGACGCGTGACCAGCAGACCAGGATCAGTAGGCCGAAGAGTGGCAACATAGTGGTTCCGTAGAAAGCGGTAAGCATAGTGGCTGCGCCCGCTAACGAAGAGGCGTGAAGGCTGATCTTCCACCAGAGCGTGATAATCATCATTATCAGGCCACTAATCGCTGTGACCATCAGCACGCTAATTAAGGGGCTAGGTCCATGCATCAGGACGAGCGCGAACCAGCCCAGACAGATCGAAAGAAGACCGAAAATAAATGGTCCGACGCGTTCGCTGCGTTTGCTCACATCTACGTCAGAAAGTTTGCCCAGGCGCACATTGACCAGGACATAGCCAAAGGGGCCAACGCACAAAAAGAAGAGCGTGATGGCCGCGTAGATCAGGGCATTGGCGATGCTGCTGGCCTGGTAAAAAGCGACCAGTAAGATCATCGGCACCGAGAGAGCCGCTGGAGAAAGAATATTTGAGATGGCACGGGCGCAACGCACACGCAACGGCTTACTGGTGGCTAACGGCGTAGCCAGATCGGGGGCAGCGTCGAACGCTTCCTCAAGTTGCTCTGCTTCAAGAAATTCCGCTTCGAGTAGCCCTGTCTCGTCGAGTGCTGGTTGGTTGGCATTCATTGCAATATGATCAGTCATGATGCTGCCTTTCTACATGTATTTTAATAAATTAACTGTGGAAGGTCTTTTTAACAGAATTTTGGGCCTGCTGCACATGCACAAGCTGACCCAGGATTTTTGTAGCGACAGCACCAAAGGCCGCTGGATCGCCAGTGCTCCAGACCTCTAGCACGCCGCCTCCGCTAGCATGAAGGATAGACGGCGCGAGCCTATCCTCGGCCAGTAAAACGGCGCGTGTGCGGCGTGCGATGGCCTGACCACTGTCGATAACCTGCACTTTGGGACCGGCCACACGCTCGATCACCGTCCGCAAAACAGGAAAGTGTGTACAGCCCAGGACCAGCACATCAATATCTTCCGCCAGCACTGGCTGCAAGGCCCGTCTGACGGTTTCTTCTACGACTGGACCTTCCAATTGGCCCCGTTCAACCAGCATCACGAGGTCCGGGCAGCCCTCGGCAAAAGCTTCGATGCCCTCCGCAAACTCGTCGATCAACTGGCGCAAGTAGATGGCCTTCGCCGCTTGGTTGGTCGCGGCTATCCCAATGCGCCCCTTCTTGGTGAGCCGGGCCGCTGGCTTGACTGCGGGCACAACTCCGATAAAGGGCACATCAGCGATGGTCGCACGCAATGTGGGCAGGGCTGCTTGCGAGGCTGTATTGCAGGCAATGACGATGAGCTTGACCCCGCGTGCGATGAGAAAACGGCAACTTTCCAGCGTGAGCTGAGTGATCTCTGCATCGCTGCGCACACCGTAGGGACAGTGGGCCGTATCGCCAAGATAGATGAAATGCTCGTGCGGCAACTCCTCACGCAAAGCTGCCAGGATGGTCAACCCGCCCGCACCCGAATCGAAGACGCCAATGGGCGCGTTGGCTTGGCGGCTGGCATAGCCACTGCGCTCGCCATTGAGCAGTTCTGCGCTGCGTACGCAGTCGCATCCAGGTTGCGTCGTCTCCAACGCCTGTTGTATTTTTAGAGATTCATCGTTCCAGTTGTCCATAAATGTTTGCTATTCTATTCTAGACTACGAAATTCACCCTGTTCGCCAAAAACGTGGCGCATGGCATCGCTGATCTCGCCTAGGGTGGCGTAAGCTTCTACAGCGTCGATAATCAGAGGCATGAGGTTTGCGTTGCCTGCGGCTCCGGCTTCCAAAGCGGCCAGGGTCTGCTGAACATGCGCGTTATCGCGGCGCTGGCGGAGTTCCGCGACTTTGGCTGCCTGACGTTGGCCCGCCTCACTATCGACGCGCATCAGCGTTGGACGCTGCTCATTCTCCTGGACAAACCGATTGACGCCCACAACTACCGCTTGCTCTTGTTCGAGCTCCATCTGATAGGTGTAGGCCGCCTGCTCGATCTCAGCCTGCATATAGCCGCGCTCGATGGCGTAGACACTACCGCCCAGGTCATCGATTTTGCTAATGTACTTCCCGGCTTGCTGCTCGATCTGATCGGTCAGGTGCTCGATATAATACGAGCCAGCCAACGGATCGACAACATCAGCCGCGCCGCTCTCGTAGGCCAGAATCTGCTGGGTGCGCAGGGCCACGCGGGCAGACTCTTCGGTTGGCAGGGCCAGGGCTTCATCCTTGGAATTGGTGTGTAGCGACTGTGTGCCGCCGAGCACCGCCGCCAGGGCTTGATAGGCCGTGCGCACGATATTGTTGTCTGGCTGTTGCGCCGTCAGTGTCGAGCCGGCAGTTTGCGTGTGGAAACGCAGCATCAGTGAGCGGGCATCTTTGGCGTGGAAGCGTTCGCGCATAATGTGTGCCCACATGCGACGTGCGGCGCGGAACTTGGCTACCTCTTCCAAGAGATTATTGTGGCTGTTAAAGAAGAAGGAAAGATTACCCGCAAAAGTATCCACGTCCAGTCCGGCATCGATGGCAGCCTGCACATAGGTGATCGCGTTGGAAAGCGTGAAGGCCACTTCCTGCACCGCCGTCGAGCCAGCTTCACGAATATGATAGCCGCTGATGCTAATGGTATTCCAGCGTGGCAGGTTTTCCGCGCAATAGCGAAAAATATCGGTGATTATGCGCATCGAGTAGCGTGGCGGGTAAATATAGGTGCCGCGTGCAGTATACTCTTTGAGAATGTCGTTCTGGATCGTACCGGAGAGCTTACGCACATCCACACCCTGCTTTTTTGCCACCGCGATATAGAGCGCGAGCAGGATACTGGCCGTCGCATTGATCGTCATTGACGTGCTGATACGCTCCAAGGGCAGATTTTTGAGCAGCACCTCCATATCCTCCAGGCTGGAAATCGAGACGCCGACCTTGCCCACCTCTCCAGTGGCTAGGGGATGGTCCGCATCATAACCCATCTGTGTTGGCAAGTCGAAGGCCACCGAGAGGCCCGTCGTGCCCTGAGCGAGCAGGAAATGGTAGCGTTTATTCGACTCTTCCGCCGTCCCGAAACCCGCGTACTGGCGCATCGTCCACAGACGCGAACGATACATGCCAGGGTGCACACCACGCGTGAAAGGAAATTCGCCTGGATAGCCCAATTGCCCATGCTCATCAAAGCCCTGGAGATCCTCTGACGTGCAGAGATCAGGGACTTCGCTGGCCGAGCCGGGGCTCGTCATAAATGTAGGTTGCCGTTCCGTCGTTTTCTGACGGGCGGCACGAGCAGTTGTGGCACGCCATTCCTCGGCGTTGGTACTTTGATGCTGTTCCATAAAAGCTTCCCCTTCCTTCTTTACGAAAGGCATTATAGCATAGTTGCGAAGATGGAGGCACCCGTAGTAGAACTTATGGAATATAAGAGCGTGTCAAAACCTCTCGTTGTGTGTTTTTGCACCCCTGATACACACCTCATGTTTCTAGCATCTCTATGAAGCATGAGTTCAGATGCATAGCCTTCTCCTAACGGCATACTCTCCTGTACAATGGTCTCATTCTTAGAGGCATACGAGGTCATTGTACATTGAAACAGATTACTCGAACACCTGTATCCTGGATCACAACCAAAATACAGACAAACCATACTTCATCTCGTAAAGCGAGTAAAAGCACTATTGCAGCACTTGACGGTGTGCGGGCTATTGCGGCTCTGCTCGTCGTGAGCGTGCATATCAGTGACATCGAAGGTGTTCCTTGGAATGTGAATCATAACCCTTTAGCCACAGCTTTGGCGTTTATGGGCAGAACAGGTGTTGTCCTCTTCTTTGTGCTGTCCGGCTTTCTCTTATTTTTGCCCTACGCGAAAGCTTTGCTCTTTCAAGAAGCATGGCCGTCTCTCCGCACGTTCTATTTGCGGCGCATCTTTCGCATTTGGCCTGGCTATTACTTCACTCTGGCTATGATGATTGTTTTATTTGATAGGAAGTACCTTCATCCTGCCTATTGGCAACGGCTAGGTCTGTTTCTCACGTTTTTCATGGATTCGTCTCCCCAAACCTGGCAGCAAATTAGTGGGCCGTTCTGGACCCTGGCTATCGAGTGGCAATTTTATCTACTTCTCCCCTTGATCGCGCTCGGTTTCTCCTGGATTGTCAGGCGTTGCGGGTCTTCGCCACAGCAACGTTTGAAGGCAGTGCTCGGCTGTTGTGTGGGACTTATTATCTGGGGATTACTGATTCGTGGCTTTGGGGTCTACTACCAGCGCCACCCGGATACGCTTGTCCTCGTGCCGCATCTGGTGCTCAAAACGTTCCTGTTTTTCGCGTTTGGTGTGCAGGGCAAGTATCTTGAAGTGTTTGCACTTGGAATGATCGTCAGCACGTGCTATATCTTCGCACAACATTCTGAATGGAGCACCACCACTCAAGCGCTTTTCCGACGCGTGAGCGATTGGCTTTGGAAACTGGGCTGGATTGTGCTGATCTTCCTGGCTCTGTGGCAAGCGCAAGCAGAAACAGACAGGGATGGCACGCCCTCTTTCACCGCGCTGGATTTTTTGCATCCACTCAAGGGTTTCTACGCGTGGCTTGGTGAACCGCTGGCTGGCCTTGGCTTTGCCCTCTGCATTGCTGCGATCCTCTTTGGTTCGCCAGCACTGCGCTGGCTCTTTGAGATACGGTACTTACGCTGGGTCGGTATGCTCTCTTATGGGCTGTATATGTGGCATCTCAACATCATTATCTTCTTCTCTAGAACGCTTTTGCCGCATATACCCTATGCAGGGAGCATCCTTGGGAGAGATATCATACTCTGGGGCTTTATCGGGCTTGTCATGCTGCCGTCTTGCTACCTCTTCTATAAAATAATCGAAGAACCCAGCATCCGTTTAGGAGCGCGGTTGATTGCCAAAAAGACAACGGTTAGTGCCCCGTCCGATACGCCACGCTCAAGCCCTTCCCAACACGGATCACCATCCGTTCAAAATCCGGCAGTGCTTGTAATGCGGCCAGATAACCAGCGATCTCGGTAGGATGTGAGATAGCATTATCAGCTAGCAGCAGGGCGTCGGGCGCGAGTTTCGGGAGCAGCAGGGCCAATTGTGCTGGTGCGCTAAGGCGGTCAGCGTCGAAGAAAACACAATCGAAGAGGCCGGGCAGGCTGGCCACTATTTCAGTGGCGTCTCCGCAACGCAAATCGACCAACTCACGTAGATCAGCACGACGCAGATTGGCATCGGCCAGCACGTGTTTGTGGGCCTCGCGGTCAAGGCTGGTGACGTGTCCACCTGTCTGTTGCGCAGACCAAGCGAGCCAGGTCGTACTATAGCCGTTGGACGTGCCAATTTCAAGGATGCGCGTGCGTTTGCTGCTACGCACCAGGAAGCTGACGAATTGTGCCGTCTCAGGCTCCAGGTTCATCATGCGCTCAGTATAGGCGCTGTGTTCAGAGTCATTGGTCTGCCCCTGCTGGTGAATTTCAGCAAGCAGCGTGCGTAATTGGCTATCCATCTCAAATCCCCTTTAGTTCGCAGGCGGTGCTGGTAGTCGAGTCTCAACCATCGAGATCAGTTGCCGAAATGCATCAAGCACACGCTTTTCTGATGCAGCAAGATCATCTTTAGTCGCCATAGTTGCTTTAATAACGGTGATCTCGTCCTTGATGACGGCGATTTCCCCGTCGGTCGTAGCAAAGTGGGTTTCTATACTCTGCTCAGTTTGAATTTGATACTTTGCGAGTTCTTTAAAGCTCGCATTCAGGTCTGATGAGACACCTTCAAGGCGCGAATGGAAAATTGCGCTCAACCGCTCCTGGGTTCTCATCCTTGCGTCAAGGGGTTGTAGATCTATATTTATCGTCGCTTCCTTCTGCCTCATGCGTGCTTCCCAACTTTCTCAAAGAAGATATGCCTGTCTCACCTCTCTCTTGAGGATACAAAATGGGAAGGCACCTCGCTTTATTTCTATATTACAGTACACTGGCCCTGTCTACAAACAAGCGGTGTTTTTTCTGTGCCTTGCGCATTATATAGAGTTTTTTACTCACCAACCATTTCTATTCCCTCGCTATTTGGCAATGTTTACAATACAGAGAGAGCATCTAATCCCCGCTAATCACTACTAGCACATCGCCCTGACTGACCGTCTGGCCTTTGCGGACGAGCACTTCTTTGATGGTACCACTATGTGGGGTTGCTAGATCGTTCTCCATCTTCATGGCCTCTAGCACTGCGACAGTCTCACCGCGCTCAACATGCTCTCCAGGCTGTTTGACAACATTGAGCACCAGGCCTGGCATGGGGGCACGCACTTTGACCTCGCCAGTCTCTTTTGTAGCGGCGAGTGAGCCAAGTAGCGCCCGTGAGCGCTCATCCTCGACATGCACCTCGAAGCGTTGACCCGTGAACTGGATTTCGTAGGTCAGTCCCTCAGTCTCGTCAGGCTTGTGGAGACGCCTCGCAAAAATTTCGTAGGAGCGGCCCTCGATCAGCAACGTGTAGCGTCCGCCCTGAGCGATTTGCCCTTTTGCGTCAGTCGCCAGGGGGGCGAGTTGTTGCCAATCGACCTGCCGCGCCAGACCATCGATGGTGATCTCGCGTTGCTGGCCGTTCTCTGCGGTTTCAATTGTATAGTTTTTCTCGGAAATGCTCGAAATATACGCCATCTGGCTCTCCCTCATCTCTAGATTGGCTCTATTATATCACCAGTTTTCGCTACATTGGTGTGAGCGGTAGGTATACCTATTTCCTGGAGATTCTAACACTTTTCTAACACTTTTCCTACGTCATTCTAATAGAGGGTGTGCAATACTGATAGACGGAACGTTGAACGGTCACAGAAAGCAGCACAGGCCAGAAAAATGGAGCAAGAGCAGCATCCCCCGCTTGAAAAGCCGCATTGCGTGCCCAATGGCGAGGAGCACCCAACACAAGTGCAACGAGAAGTGGCAGCACGCCAGGTTTTTCGGTGCGCGAATTGTGAAATCGAGTTTTTCTGGTCGCCGACAATCGTGCAGAACACAATCTACTGCTGTACCGGCTGCGCTGCTGGTGGTCCGTGCAATTGTGATTATTCGCTCTATCGCTCAGTGAGCATCTTTGGCGTGATCCATTACGAACAGTAGGTACGCTTGTAAGATAGGAAACCGGGCTAATAGTTATACTCGGTTATGAAGTGAGTATAAAAGGAGTATGCGTCGTGGGAAAAATTCGTCCTGTTGGTGACCGTGTGGTCGTAAAGCCAGCCGCAAGAGAAGAAGTGACCAAAAGCGGCATCGTGATTCCTGATACCGTTAAAGAAAAGCCCCAAGAGGGCACAGTTGTAGCAGTCGGCAGCGGTCGTTTGCTGGAGAGCGGCGAGCGAGCGGCGATGGATGTGCACGAGGGTGATCGCGTGCTGTACGCCAAGTATGGCGGCACCGAATTCAAACTGGAAGGCGAAGAGCTTCTCGTTCTCAAAGAGAATGATATTCTCGCTATTATTGGCTAACAAAGGAAGAAGGCACATTACAATGGCAAAACAGTTAATGTTTGACGAAGAGGCTCGTCGTTCGCTTAAAAAAGGTATTGATATTTTGGCCAGCGCGGTCAAGGCGACGCTTGGTCCCAAGGGCCGCAATGTGGCTCTGGACAAGAAATTTGGCGCACCCTCGATTACCCATGATGGCGTAACCGTGGCGAAGGAAATCCAACTGGAGAATCCCTTCGAGAACATGGGCGCACAACTTCTGAAAGAGGCCGCGACCCGCACCAATGATGTCGCTGGCGATGGTACAACTACCGCGACAGTGCTGGCCCAGGCTGTCGTGACCGAGGGTCTGAAGAACCTGGCTGCTGGTGCGAACCCCATGCAGCTCAAATGGGGCATCGATAAGGGCACCGAAGCTATCGTGAACTACATTCGCGAGATCGCCAAGCCCGTCGAGACCCGCGAAGATATTGCGAACATCGCAAGCAACTCCGCCGCCGATGAAGCGATTGGCAACCTGATTGCCGAGGTTATGGATCGCGTCGGCAAAGATGGCGTCATCACCGTCGAGTCCTCCCGTGGCACGAATTTCGAGACCGAATATGTCGAGGGCATGCAGATCGACAAGGGCTACCTTTCAGCCTACTTCGTGACGAATTCTGAGAAGATGGAAGCCTCGATTGAGAATGCCCACATCCTCATCACCGATAAGAAGATCAGCGCAGTTGCCGATATCCTGCCCATTCTGGAGAAGCTGACCCAGCAGGGTCGCCGCGAGATTGTGATTATCTCCGAAGATGTCGATGGCGAGGCTCTGGCTACCCTGGTGGTCAACAAGCTGCGCGGTATCATCAATGTCCTGGCCATCAAAGCTCCTGGCTTTGGGGATCGTCGCAAAGAAATGTTGCGTGACATCGCTATCCTGACCGGCGGTGAAGTCATCAGCGAAGAGATGGGCCGCCGTCTCGACAGCGCCACCATCGCCGACCTCGGCCAAGCTCGCCTGATTGTCTCGACCAAAGAAGATACCACGATCATCGAAGGTCGCGGCGTCCAGGAAGATATCCAGGCTCGCGTGCGCCAAATCAAGGCTCAAATCGAAGAGACCACCAGTGATTACGACCGCGAGAAGCTCCAGGAGCGCCTGGCCAAGCTTTCCGGTGGTGTCGCGCTGATTAAAGTCGGCGCTGGCTCTGAGGTTGAACAGAAGTATCGCCAGACCCGCGTTGAGGACGCCCTGTCGGCTGCTCGCGCTGGTGTGGAAGAGGGTATTGTCCCAGGCGGTGGTGTAGCCCTGTTGAACGCTATCGAGGCGCTGGACGCTCTGAAGCTGACCGGCGATGCCGCAACCGGCGTAAACATTCTGCGCCGCGCCCTTGAAGAGCCAATCCGCCAACTCGCCATCAATGGCGGCAAAGATGGCTCGGTGATTGTTGAAGGTATTCGCCGTGCTCAGAAAGAGCATAACAACAAGAACTTCGGTTACAATGTGCTCGACGATCAGTACGAGGATATGCTCGCTTCCGGTATCACCGATCCGGCCAAAGTGACGCGCTCTGCCTTGCAGAACGCAACCAGCATCGCAGCCATGATCCTGACCACCGAGGCGCTGATCACCGACCTACCCGAAAAAGCATCGGCTGGCGCTCCCGCCATGCCGGAATACTAAGCCATCTAGTATACATAAAAGGAGTGAGCGATGATACAATCATCGCTCACTCCTTTTATGTATACTAGATGGCTTGATACACTATTTCCCCAACACTTCTGGATTGAGAATATTGGGCGGACGTTGACCATGAAAGTGGGCTACGAGATTATCGCTAGCCATCGTTGCCATCAGGGTGCGCGTTTTGAGTGAGGCGCTAGCGATATGCGGCAGAAGCACCACTTGTTCCATACTGAGCAGTTCGCGTTCGACGGCTGGCTCATTCTCGAAGACATCCAGCCCCGCACCGGCGATTTGCCCATGTTGCAGAGCCTTAACCAACGCCTTCTCGTCAACGATGGGACCGCGTGCTGTGTTAATCAGGATGGCGCTCGGTTTCATCAGGCCCAGTTCGCGTTCGCTGATTAGATGGTGCGTTGAAGGCATGTAGGGCGTGTGTACGCTGACAAAATCGGCTTGTTTGAGCACCTCGTCCATCGGCAGATAGGTGAGATGATATTCAGCCTCTTCTTCGGGCTTCATGCGATAGACATCGTAGTAGATCACGTTCATATCGAAGCCATGAGCGCGTTGAGCGATGATCTTGCCAATGCGTCCCGCACCAATCAGGCCGAGCGTCGAGTGATTCACTTCCGCACCACAGAAGAGGAGTGGACCCCAACCGGTATATTTGCCAGCACGTAGATAGCGTTCAGCCTCTGGAATCCGGCGTGCCGTGGCCATAAGCAGTGCGAACGCTAGATCGGCTGTGGTTTCCGAGAGCACACCGGGCGTATTGCTGATCGCGATGCCCAGACGGGTCGCCGCCTCTACGTTGACATTGTTAAAGCCAACTGCCATATTCGCAATCATTTTTGTACGCGGATTAGCCGCTGCACAGGCTTCCAGAAACCGTTCATCGATAGTGTCGGTGAGCAGACAATAGATATAGTCGTGGCCTGGGCCTCGGCTCAGCAGTTCTTCGTAGGACCAGATAGCCCCTTCTTCACGCTGAGCCTCAACCTCGCCAATTGCCTCCAACAACGGATAAGCGGGATCTGGCACCTTCTGCGTAACCAGAATTTTTGGACGATTTGTCATGTGAACCTCCACAAAAAGATACTACTCTATTGTACCATTTTTTGTAGGTCAGTCATTTTTGACTCGTCCGTTTTTGCCAACGTCGCGGTTTGAGTGGGCGCGACATAGTGAAAGCGTTTTGTAAAGCGGCGGCTGAAGAGCATCGCCAAAGCGGGCCAGCCATCTTTCCATGGATTGAGCTTTTTCTCTTTGCGCGGATGATAGCTGATAGGTACTTCTAGAATCTGGCAGCCCGCTTGTACGATACAGGCTGTGATCTCTGGCTCGATCTCGAAGCGGCGTCCTTCCATGGGCAGTGCGCGGGCCAGGGGACCAGGAATCAGTTTGTAGCAAGTCTCCATATCATGGATGTGGCAGCCGAACAGGATATTTGTCAGCGTGGTCAGGAAACGATTGCCCAAGCGTGTGGCGAACTTTTGCCCAGAGAAGTCGCGCCGCCCGTAGACTGCCGTCCAGGGATTACCTGCTGACTCCCATTTGTGCACCAGCGCTGATAAATCCTTTGGGTCATATTCCATATCGGCATCCTGAATGGTCACAAGTTCGCCGCTAGCCAGCCCAAAGCCGGTGCGCAGGCCCGCACCCTTGCCCATGTTGTGCTCGTGCCGAATATACCGGTAGCTATCGAAAGGCTCTTTTTGTCGCAGGTCTTGGAGAATTTGCCAAGTCGCATCAGTCGATGCATCATCGACGACGATCACTTCCTTATCAAACGGCACCTCGGAAAGGGCTTGCAGGAGATTTGCTATAGTCGTTTGCTCATTATAGACTGGGACGATGATTGAAACGCGCATGAATGAACCTCATTGAACTGCTGTCCTGCGAATATCCCTGGCTGTAAGCTGAGGATGCAGGCGTGTAGTGTGGGCAGGAAACTTCCGTTGCACTTGCCCTCTCGTGGACACCTCAAATTTTTGACAATGATAACGTTAAATATTAGAACGTATCAATGTCTAACAAGCAACACGCCTATTACTTCTAGGAGTTACGGATTTTTGTCGCTACCCTTGAAATCCTCAAGACGACGCGGTTTATTTTTCGAGAAACGCCTTATTCCCAAGTTTGAATGGTGCCATCGGTCAAGGCCACGAGCAAGCGTTTCCCTGCGAAATGCAGTGCGCTGACCTGCCAGGGATGATAGAGTTTCTGGAGAATCTGGTCTGAGTTGGCTGACCAGATATCGACCACACCTTCATTGATCTCGCTGTCCTCGCGTGCGACAGCGACCCAGGCACCATCTGGTGAGATTGCCAAACGTGAGCTAGCGCCCATGCTGCCACAAGGCAACTCGCTATAGATGCCTGTCAGCGTATCGTGCAAACGCAACGATTTCCCAGCGGAGGCAAATGCGATACTGCGTGTATCTGGTGTGATTGCGTAGGGAGATGCGCACTCCGCACATAGCCCGGCTATAATGGCCTGGCTAATCTGTGGACGGGGCTTGTGGCCAAAGCGCGTGGTGCTGGTCAGATCCCAGCGCCGTAAGACAATCATCTGCCCAACCTCATCCGGCACATTGGCGCAAGAGAGGGTGAACAGCGTGTGGAGGTCTTGTGAAAGAGCACGCAGGCGAATGGCCCAGAATTGGCGTTTCTCCAACTCGTTTTCAACGCAGCTTACCGGCACGCCCAATTCGCGTGCTGGCAGTTCTGGTGTGTGTGCAATAACATCGGTGCCGCGCACACCATGTACACGCGGAGCTAGCGGGTCTTTGAGTTTTAATGGGAGCGCCATCCAGATATCCGCTGCACCATCGGCCCGTTCTCTAATCGCCATATCCAGCGAGTAATGGGCGGAGACTGCACGCTGGTCCAACGGATAGCTCCATTGGAGTGCGCCATCCGCAGTTCGCCAAACATGTAGGCTCAATCTACCCCAACCAGCCAGCAGCCTACCTGTGGGCGAGAAGCGCAGTTCGCGCAGCGATTCTATCGTTTGTCCAGCGTCCAATACAAAATGAATGGGATCTCCGCCGCCATTTTCATGCCAGACCAGTCCCTTGCCATCCAGCGAGCCTGCTGCGATAACTAGCCCATTTGGTGTTTCGACGCTAGTCAGTGCAGAAATCACACCCAATCCGCTCTGCAAGCGTGCCCCTGTGCGCAATGGTCCTCTGGTACTAAAGATACTCAGTCCCGCGAATTCTGCCTCTTCTTCCTGGCTTAGTTTGCGTGCAACGGGACGCGGACGTACCAGCCCGCCCTTGCGCAGGTCGATGTTTCCGCCGATGAGCGTGTCATAGTTCAGGCGTTTCTCTGGATCGCTCAGCACGTCGTAGGCGCGATTGATGCGCTTCATTTGGATTGCGCCTTCTGGCCCAGCGAGGTCGGGATGGTAGCGACGCGCAAGCTGGCGGTAGGCCCGCTTTAAAGTATCGTTGTCCGTATCCAGAGGGACGCCGAGTGTGGCGTAGTAGTTATCGGGTGTATCCATATGCTTCTAGTATCGCTCAAAGATCGGTCTCTAGCAAATAGTACTTGTGTTTACAGCGAGACAATCCGCGTTTTTTCTTTCGCCATGCCCATCTCCAATCGTCGTAGTCCCCACATATACCACGTTGCGAAGGTGCGATAGGGACGCCACTGCTCGCCGCGTTCGCGCATCTCTTTGGGCTTGGGGCGAGTTTCCAGGCCATAGGCACCGCGCACACCTTCGACAAAGCCCAGATCATCCACAGGCAGAACGTCGGGACGCCCCAGAGAAAAGATGAGCATCATTTCGGCAGTCCAGCGTCCAATGCCTTTGACTTTGGTCAATTCCTGGATAACCGCCTCATCCTCTAATGTCTCTAATAGCTCCAAGTCGAGCTGACCACTACTCACGCGCTCGGTTAGGTCGCGGATATAGCGGGCTTTGGGCGTGGAGAGACCGACGGCCCGCAGTGCGTCGTGCTCAAATGTGAGCAGGGCCGCTGGCGTAGGTAGCCCGCCGGGTGTGGCGGACCGCAGGCGAGCCATGATGGCATCAGCGGCTTTAACGGAGATTTGTTGCGAGATAATAGCATCGACCAGCGTCTCGAAGAGATTGGGACTGGGCACGAGCGTACATGGCCCAACGCGCTCGACAGCAGCCGCCATAATGGGGTCGCGCTCGCTGAGAGCACTGGTCGCAGCAACGACAATCTCTGACCAAGTTGCTACTGGCGTGAGTATAGCAGTAGTGGGGAGAAGCGCGGATAGTTCTGGTTGAATGTCAGTCATACAATATGTGCTCTTTCCTAGCCTATGTAACGGGGGTTATACGCTGTGTTTGCAATGTGCGGCTCACAGACTTGCCCCAAGTATAGCACAGGACGGAAAACATGTGCTAGCTTTGCGGCTGGGAGAAACACCTACGCAGCCAAGGTAGTGGTGTCCCCAGCCGATCAACGAATATCGTTTGCGCTGGCGTGTCGAATCGACGTTTTAGGAATAATCTTCCTCGTTGCATGTGGTACAATATCTCTCGATGAGAAAGAATGTGTCCGCATAGTCTCTGACAGCCATCAACGTGTATCAGTTACACTCAACGAGGAGTTTCTTTTCACCATGCTAGAGCAGAAACCACCAGATATCCAGGCATCTGCCATCGAACAGGGCAGCCTTTTTGATCAAGACGAGCTTGCACGTCTGACCGTCGCACACGAGGAATGGGAAACCGAAACGGTCCAACCATCCATACAGCGCGTGCCCGAACGCGACAATCTCATGACCACTTCGGGCGTGCCTATCAAGCGCCTCTACACTCCGCTGGACAATGCTAACCTGGATTATCGCCGCGATCTCAATCTGCCTGGCGAATATCCCTATACCCGTGGCGTGCAGCCCACGATGCACCGCGCCAAACCCTGGACCATGCGCATGTTCGCAGGCTTTGGCACAGCCGAGGATACCAATAAACGCTTCAAATATCTGCTCTCACAGGGCCAGACCGGCCTTTCGACAGCCTTTGATATGCCTACACTCTATGGCTACGATACCGATCATCCCATGGCTGCGGGCGAGTTTGGCAAATGCGGCGTAGCTATCTCCTCGCTGGCCGATATGGAGATCCTCTACAAAGATCTGCCTCTGGACAAAATCACGACCTCGATGACGATCAATAGCCCAGCTTCAGTGATCTGGGCCATGTATATCGTCAATGCCGAGAAAAATGGCTTTCCACGTGCAAAACTGGGCGGTACACTACAAAACGATATTTTGAAAGAGTATAGTGCACAAAAAGAATTTCTCTTCCCGCCTGAACCCTCGATGCGCCTGGTAACTGACACTATCGAGTTCGGTACACGCACAATGCCGCGCTGGAACACAATTAGCATCAGCGGCTATCATATCCGCGAGGCTGGCGCGACGGCTGTGCAGGAGCTAGCCTTCACGCTCGCGGACGGGCTGGCCTATGTCGATAGCACACTAGCTCGTGGGCTGGACATCGATGAGTTTGCGCCACGCCTCTCGTTCTTCTTCGATGTGCATAACGACTTCTTCGAGGAGATCGCCAAGTTTCGCGCTGGACGCCGCCTGTGGGCACGCTTGATGCGCGAACGCTACAAGGCCAAAGATCCCCGCTCCTGGCTATTGCGTTGCCACGCACAGACCGCCGGGGTTTCGCTGACTGCGCAACAGCCTGATAACAATATCGTGCGTACAGCCATTCAGGCTCTAGCCGCTGTACTCGGCGGTACGAACTCGCTGCACACCAATTCGCTCGATGAGGCTCTGGCCCTGCCGACTGAGAAGGCCGCGCTGATCGCCCTACGCACACAACAGATCATTGCCTCTGAAAGTGGCGTAACCAATACCGTCGATCCCCTCGGCGGCTCCTACTTTGTCGAAGCCCTGACCGACCAAACTGAGCAAGCCGCGATGGAGTATATCAACCGCATCGAAGATCTGGGCGGCGTGCTGGCCT
Organism: Ktedonobacteraceae bacterium; assembly: GCA_039923935.1. Lineage (GTDB taxonomy): Bacteria > Chloroflexota > Ktedonobacteria > Ktedonobacterales > Ktedonobacteraceae > Paraktedonobacter. The sequence continues at coordinate 15,154 of JBDTBU010000386.1, forward strand.
GCATCCAGAA
>JBDTBU010000387.1:0-5776 GCA_039923935.1 Ktedonobacteraceae bacterium
GTCTGTTACATCCCAATTTGCCGCGCATCTACGATCATTTTATCGAAAATGACCGCTCGTATCTGGTGATGGATTTTATCGAGGGCCACACACTAGAAGAATATCTGGAGGAGATCGGCGGCGGGCCACTGCTCATCACTAAGGTGCTTAGTTGGGCTGAGCAACTCTGCGACGTTCTGAGCTACCTGCACACCCAACAGCCGCCAGTGATTTTTCGCGACCTCAAGCCCTCAAACGTGATGATTAGTAAGAGCGGGCATATTTATCTGATCGATTTCGGCATTGCACGCATCTTTAAGCCAGGCAAGCAGCACGATACTGTTGCGCTTGGCTCACCGGGCTACGCAGCTCCCGAACAATATGGCAAGGCCCAGAGCACGCCGCGCTCCGATATCTATAGTCTGGGCGCACTGTTACACTACCTACTGACCGGTGTTGATCCCAGTGAGCAGCCGTTCTTCTTTTTGCCAGCCTCACAAGTAAATGCGGGCATCAACCGCGAACTGACAACACTGCTGCAAAATATGTTGGAAATGGACGCTCAGAAACGCCCTGAAAGCGCACAAACGGTGCTAGATGAACTGCGCCGTTGTGCAGCTATCGCGCCTTCTACTTCCTTCGGAGGGCCAAACACTGATCCCTTATTAAAGCAGGCTCAGCAGTTGTATACCCAGAAGCGTCTGGATGAGGCGTTGACCCTGTACAATAAGGTTGTGCAAACCGATACCACGAGTTCGCTGGGCTGGCAGGGCTACGCGCTGACTCAGGGGCTGCGTGCACGCCACAAGGACGCGCTGGATGCCTTCGAGCGTGCCCTCAAAATCAATCCCACCCTGGTGACTTCCTGGAATGGCAAGGGCACAGCCCTGAGTGTGCTCAAACGGCCCCAGGAGGCGCTACTAGCCTTTGAACGTGCCTTGGATCTGGATGGGAAGAACGCGGCTGGCTGGAATGGCAAGGGGGCAGCCCTGAATTCCCTGGGCCGCGCCGATCAAGCCCTTATCGCCTTCGATACAGCCCTGCGCTACGATCCGCAGATGGCACAAGCCTGGAATAATAAGGGTCTGATCCTTAATCAGAAGAAACGGTACCCAGAGTCTCTGGCAGCCTTTGAACAGGCGTTGCAGCATAATCCGCAACTGGCTACGTCTTTGAGTGGCAAGGGCACGGCTCTGCACGAAATGGGCCGTCTCTCAGACGCACTGAGCGCCTTTGAACGCGCTTGTCAGACGAGTCCGATGCTTGTACATGCCTGGAGTGGGCGCGGTCTAGCACTCTATGAAATGGGACGTGTGAAGGATGCGCAGCAGATGTTTGACACGGCGATCAGCCTGGATGATAAATACGCGCCCGCCTATTTTGGCAAGGGCCAGGCACTGTACGCTGAACGCAAGCTAAAGCAGTCCTTACGCATGTTTGACCTCGCTATTAAATACAATCCCAACTATGTCGAAGCCTGGAATCGGCGCGGCAACGTCGTGGATGAACTGGGCGACTATATGTACGCTTTGCAATGTTATGAGCAGGCTCTACGCCTGGACTCCCATTGCGCCCAGGCTTGGAGCGGCAAGGGTGGTGTGTTGCGCCAACTTGGTCGTCACTACGAAGCGCTCAAAGCCTACGATTTCGCCACGAATATCGATCCCAAATTTGCCCTGGCCTGGAATGGCAAAGGCAACACCTTCTACAACCTGAACAATTATCCAGAAGCGCTCAAAGCTTATGAACGCGCCCTCAAACTCAATCCAGGCTTGACTACTGCTTGGCATAATAAAGCGCTGGTGCTCAACCGTATGCGCAACTATCCAGAGGCGCTCCAGGCCGCAGAAGAGGCGATTCGCCAGCGTATCGACGACCCCGACCATTGGTTGCGCAAAGCCGAGGCGCTCAAGGGCTTGAAGCGCAAACAGGAAGCCCGTCAAGCTGAGGCCCAGGCGACTCGCCTGCGTGGCGCAGTGAGTTAAAGAGTGATGCACGGACAAAATGGGCAGCGCCCGCTTTGTCCGTGCATCACTCTTTCGTTCTTATAAGCTGCTTTTGCCGTGCGCGTAGCGTTTGGCAACTGCATCCCAGTTCACCACGTTCCACCAGGCATCCAGATAATCTGGACGCTTGTTCTGGTATTTCAGGTAGTAGGCGTGCTCCCAGACATCGTTGCCCATGACTGGATGGAGGCCGTCCATCACCGGGCTATCCTGGTTGGCCGTCGAAATGACCTGGAGTTTGCCACCCTTATCAAGTACCAGCCAGGCCCAACCGGAGCCGAAGCGTTTGGCACCAGCATCCTTGAAGGCCGCTTTAAACTGATCGAGCGAGCCGAACGTCTGGGTAATCGCCGAGGCTAGCTCGCCGCTAGGTGCGCTGCCAGTGTGCGGTCCCATGATTTGCCAGAACATGCTGTGGTTGATGTGGCCGCCGCCATTGTTGCGTACCGCCGTGCGGATATTTTCCGGCACCTCGTTAATGCGGCTAATCAACGACTCCAGCGACCAATCGGCCACGGCAGTGCCCTGGACTGCGTTGTTGAGGTTGGTGACATATGCAGCATGATGCTTATCATGGTGGATCTGCATGGTCAGCGTGTCGATGTATGGCTCAAGCGCATTGTAGTCATACGGCAGTGGTGGAAGTTCAAATGCCATGTGAAGGTTTCTCCTTTAAAAAGAAAATAGGGTTGCTTTTTTGCAGTATCGTCGCGATGTTTGTGACCCTACCAGTTTTGTACGTGTAAGTAGGGTGCAGTGGATACTCAGCCTTTCAGGCAGATTCAACAGCGGCGATACGTATGTAGCCTTCCGTCCTTATTTGTATGAGATGGGCAGCAAAAAGTCAAGCTGAACTATGGTTATGTTGGAAGAGCAGCGTGTGATGAACCCGCACTGTTTCTGTGAACTGTTACCTGGATTTTCCATCGAAATACACGTATACTAACAGAGTAGAGAAGGATGTATTTTATTTTCTACCTAAAAGGAGAGAAAAAGCCATATGAACTATCCGCCACAAGGACAGCCACAACAGTGGCAAACTCAACAACAGTGGCAACCACAACAACAGTGGCAACCACAACCTCAATGGGTCCAGGTGCAACCACTACCTGTTGTTTTGCAATGTCCCTACTGTCACAATTATGGTCCTGTGCTTATTCAACAGCGTATTTCCACGGCTGGTTGGATAACCTTTGCAGTACTTTTAATCGTTTTTTTTCCGCTTTTTTGGATTGGTCTGCTTATCAAAGAGAACTACCATATGTGTAGCCACTGTGGCCTGAAATTGGGCTAAGGGCAATTTTTGCATTTACCCCAATCCATACAATACATACCCAGCCGCCGCAGCCAGAGCCAGAATAATCAGAATATTCACGCGTTTGGTCAGGGCCAATCCACAGGCACCCGTCGCTATCGATATGCTGCGCCAATCCAGGTTTGAGCGGCTGAGGATGGTCCAGCAAACCGAGAGGGTGACGCCGATGATGGCTAGGGAAACCCCACGCATCAGGGCGCTGACCCAGTTCAGTTGAGCGATACGGTTATAGCCTGATGCGAGGGGCAGGACCAGCAAGGGTGGAATGGTGATCGCGACCAGCGCCAGGCCCGCACCCGCCAGGCCATAGGAGAGGTAGCCTAAGCTAATTACCCAAAGTCCGTTGGGGCCGGGACTGATTTGCCCAATAGCCAGCGCTTGGCCGAAGTTGCTCTCGATGGCCCAACCCTCTGAGAGAAGATCTTGGTGCAGGCTGGGCAGGTTGCTGATACCGCCGCTAGAGAAGAGCGAGGCTTTGATAAAGAGCAGTAGGTAGAGCAGTGGATTAATCATGCGCTTCCTCCGACATTTGCGGCTCTATCATGCGCAGTTCATTGCTAACACTGCACATTTCTTCGGCTTGTATCGTGCCAGACCTCCGCGTTTCTCCTGTGAATTCGTCGCCAAGCGCAGCAGGTTGGGTGACAGGGCGTATGAACATCGCAATGCTCAGTAGGGCTGATCCTATCAGGACCAGGGGAATCGCGACCTGAAAGAGAATAATCGCTAGCAGAGCACCCAGGGGAATAATCAGGCCCATGAGCAGGCGCGGCAGCCCCTCAGCCTTGATCTCTTTCAGCAATGGCTGAGCGTACTTGATACCCACAACCAGCATAATACCAGCCGTGGCGGGGATCACGCCGTTCAGCATGGCTTGGGTGGCGGGAAAACGCTCGACGCTTAGAAAGCCCATTGTCAGTAGACAGGTGATCGCCGCGCTCGGCACCAGCAGCCCCACGACAGAGACAATAACTCCGCGTGTACCGCCCAGTTTGCGCCCGATTAAGATAGCCATACCTGCCAAATTGATCCCAGGTGACATCACACTTAAATTCCAAAACAAATTATATTCTTCAGGCAACACCCATTTGTATTCTTCAATAAAAATACGGTAGATCAGATAGGTGGTTGAGGCACCGCCGCCAAAGGATTGCAGGCCGATGCTGCTCCAGATGCGCAAGAGTAGCCATGTACTTGGTTTGGTTGGTCGTGTTTTCATGAAGGTAGCTCCTCATTGTACTGGACTCTTGCGACACCTGTTACTGTGCCTCTACTCTTTCAGTCCACATCTATGCGTTTTGTAGAAATTCTACCATATATTGGTTGACCTTCTCTGGCTGCTCCTGCTGCACCCAGTGGCCGCTATCGGGAATACGTTTGATGCGCAGATTGGGTACCCACGGGTCCAGACCTTGCGTGAGTCCGATGCCCAGGGCAACATCATGCTCACCCCAGACCAGCAGCGTGGGGGCTTCAACCTGGAGATTGCGGTTGCGATAGGCGTTGGGTCCGCGACGCATAAGCTGGCGGTAGTAGCTCAAGGCGGCTTTCATTGCACCGGGCTTGCTCATCGCCTCTTGGTATTTGGCGGTATCGTCGCTCGAAAAAGCCTCTTTTTGTAGAGCTGTGTTGCTCAGAAGACGCCCAATCTGGTGGGCGTTGTTCTTTGCAAGCAAATATTCGGGCAGCCAGGGGATCTGGAAGGCAAAAATATACCAACTTTTGCGCAGTTGTTTGAAGGAGCGCAGATCGCGCATCATCGCTCCAGGGTGTGGCGCGTTGAGAACGATCAGCTTTGTGGTCATTTGCGGATAGTCGATGGCGAACTGCCAGGCCAGCACACCACCCCAATCATGGCCGACGATGATGGCCTGCTCTGCGCCCAGCGCGGTAATCAGGCCAGCAATGTCGCTCAAAAGTGTGGGAACATCATAGCCGCTTTTGGGCTTGTCAGTCTCGTTGTAGCCACGTAGATCAGGAGCCACGACGCGATAGCCCAGCTCGGCCAGTACTGGGATCTGGTAGCGCCAAGAATACCAAAATTCGGGGAAGCCATGCAGCATGACGAGCAACGGCCCCTCGCCTTGCGTGACATAGTGCATGTTGATGCCGTTAGTGGCGATGGTGTGATGCGTCCAGGTTTCGGTGATAGTATTGGGCATGTGTTAACGCTCCTCGTATCACGTATTTACAATAAAAGCACAATTATTAAATGTTCGGCTGTGAAATTCGTTTTACGGATTCCACAGCCGAACATTCAATAATTGTATGAAAATTACTCTTCGTCGTCGTCTTCTTCGTCGTCTTCCAACACAAAATTCAGACCTTGGTATAGTTCCTCGATCTCTACACGCACATTAATGCTAGCAAACTCCACAGTTGCGCCAAAGCTATAGTAACGATGTTTCCACATTTCGACGTTCTGCTCGTCACGTTGCCAAATTTGGATGTATGGTAGGTACTGATTCACCAGAAC
>JBDTBU010000388.1:0-5464 GCA_039923935.1 Ktedonobacteraceae bacterium
AGAAAGGATTAGCGCAATGCACATAATACATTCCCCCTGCGCTCAGTACCCGCGCTACCTCACGGAAAACGGCACGCGCATCAGGCACAAAATTTAGCGAATACGGATGCCCGACAATATCGAAGGATGCATCTGCAAAGGGCGAGAGATCGCGCATATCACCCTGAACGGTCTTGATTGCGGCCTGGTAGTGGTCCGCCACCTGCCGGTCCCGCTCAAGTTGGCCCTCGGAAATATCCAATACGGTCACAGCAACCCCCAGGAGAGCAAAAGCGGCTGATTGCTGCCCCCCGCCGCTGGCTAGACAGAGCACGTGCTTGCCCTGCACGTTTCCCAAACGTCCCTCTGGATCAATCCTAAGCTGTGCACTCTCCGCGTCCAGCCCTAGCAACGGTCTGCTAAACAACGCGTTCGCACTCGCCAACGTATTCCAACGTTTTTGATTATGTTGATAGATCTCGTCCATGGTTTGTCCCTCTCACTTCCCAGGAGTAACAATCCTCATATACCCATTTCCAAAGTGTAGCTTGCACAGTTATCAAACCACTCGTCGTTTTGTCCCAGCCATCTTACTATTATATCCCATCACTGCTGAGGCTAGCTGAGCATCTCTGATTGGTTCGGCTGTTATGATATACTGAGGCAAAATTCGCCACTAAAAAATGAAGGAAGAAGGGCATGTCATGGTTCTAAAAAGTGAGGCAGCATATGCTGATATGCTCGATAAACGCGATCCATTGGCGCACATGCGTGAACGTTTTGTCATCGATGATCCCGATCTGATCTACCTGGATGGCAATTCATTGGGTCGCTTGCCCAGGGCAACGGCAGCATTAGCGCAAGAGATTGTGCAGCAGCAGTGGGGGAACAGGCTGATTCGCAGTTGGAATGAGGGTTGGCTGACCGCACCAGAATGCGTAGGAGCGAAGATCGCTCAGTTAATTGGAGCACAACCTGACGAGGTAATCGTGGCCGATTCAACCTCGGTCAATCTCTTTAAACTGGTCGTAGCAGCCCTGCGCCATCAGCAGGGACGCACACGTATTTTGACGGATAACCTCAACTTTCCTTCTGACCTGTATATTCTCCAGGGGGCGCTTGATCTGTTAGGAAAACAACACAGTTTAGATGTAGTAGCTTCGCCTGACGATATCTACGGTCCAGTCACCGAATTGCAAGCGCGGCTCGATGAACACACCGCGTTAGTGACGCTATCGCATACAACGTTCAAGAGCGGCTATGTGTACGATATGGCTGCAATGACGGAGGCAGCCCACGCAGCCGGGGCGATGGTCTTGTGGGATTTGAGTCACTCAGTTGGTGCGGTGCCTGTGGATCTGAACGCGTCTGGGGCTGATATGGCGCTTGGCTGCTCCTATAAATATCTGAATGGCGGTCCTGGCGCTCCCGCGTTCCTGTATATTCGCCGCGATTTACAGAATACACTGCGCAACCCGCTTTCCGGCTGGATGGGGCAAAAGGATGCGTTCGCGTTTGGGCTAGAGTACGAGCCAGCGCCCGGCCTACGCCACTTCTTGACGGGAACGCCATCAGTGATCTCGCTGGCGTTGATTGAATCAGGGGTCGATCTCTTACTGGAAGCTGGAATGGAGCAACTACGCGCCAAGTCAGTCCAGCAGAGTGAATATTTGATCGAGTTATGGAAATCGGAATTACAGCCGCTAGGCTTTCGTTTGAATTCGCCTGGGGATGCACACTACCGAGGTTCGCATGTGTCACTGGGACACGCTGACGGGTTGCGCATCGATCAAGCACTGATTCATGAGATGAAGGTGCTACCGGATTTCCGCCCACCAGATACGATTCGCCTGGGGATCGCGCCAATCTATACGACGTTTCGCGATATCCACACCGGGATTACGCGCTTGAAGCAGATTATGGTGGACCGGTTGTATGAGAAATACCCTACACAAGCCCCGATTGTAACCTAAAACTGTTCACGCTATTTTTTCTGTATTTCACCTATTAACAGTCTTGCAGCCTCCTCTACCTGCTGCTCATCCGTCCAGCGACCCAACGTTAAACGTAGGGCAGCCAGGGCACGAGAACGCGATAGACCCATAGCGGTGAGCACGGGTGAAGGTTCGGTATTACCTTCGTGACAGGCTGAACCGGTTGAACTGGCAATACCTGGTATGCTGGCCAAAATCTCCTCGCCGACAATACCATCAATGCTTACATTGAGTGTATTGGGTAGGCGCTCGCTTGGATGCCCGTTGAGGTGGATGCGACTAGGTGATGCTTGTTTTAATAGTTCGTACAGATGATTGCGCAAATGGCGCAGGCGCTCTTGACTCTGCGGGAGTTGCTCGGCGGCAAGCTGGCAAGCTGCACCCAGAGCAACCATATTAGCAATGTTCTCGGTGCCTGCACGTCGCCCAAACTCCTGACCGCCACCATAAATAACTGGCTCCAGCAGCGCGAGCAGATCTTGCCTGACATAGAGTGCGCCGATACCCTTGGGCGCGTAGAGCTTGTGGCCCGCGATAGTCAGTAGGTCCACACCCAGTTCACGCGGGTGCACCGGAATCTTGCCCACGGATTGCGCAGCGTCGCTATGCAACAACGCGCCCTGCCGATGCACAATCTCAGCTAGTTCAACTAGTGGTTGAAGCGTGCCAGTCTCGTTATTGGCGTGCATAATCGTCACCAGGGTGGTATCGTCGCGCAAGGCCGCAGCGAGATCTACCGGATCAACGCGCCCGGTTGAGTCCACAGGTAGATACGTGACCTCGAAACCGTGCAAGCGTTGCAGAGCATCACAGGTATTGAGTACGGCAGGATGCTCGGTGGTCTGGGTCACGATATGCTTGCCGCGTTCGCGCAGGGCCAGCGCGATACCGCGAATTGCCAGATTGTCGCTCTCAGAGCCGCCGCCGGTGAAGATCAGTTCTTCTGGCGCACATTCCAGCAGATCGCCGACCTGACAGCGTGCCTGAACAAGCGCTTTATGAGCGAATTGCCCATAGGTGTGCGAACTTGAGGGATTGCCAAAGTGCAACAAGAGATAAGGCCACATGGCATCGGCCACCGCCGGGTCCACAGGTGTCGTCGCATTATAGTCCAGGTAAATTGGACCGTCTCGCAGCCCTGGATGCATGGTCATGGTTATTCTCCGCTTACTTTGCCACGTAAAGGTTTACTATAATGTAAAAAAGACCGTAACATTTTTAGGATACCACAAAAACCGAGCTATGTTGACGAGATTCTCTTCACCACCAAGATAGACAGAGCAAAACTGAGTATCAACGCCTGCCCACTCTTTACAGAAATATCACATCTCTCTCTTTTCGATTTTCGCTTTTGCGTGTTGTATTGGATGCCACGATGATGTAGAATAGATGCATGGAGGAATAGACAAATGTGCGTTTTGATGAACAAGATACAGGCGAAACACGCGTGTATACATCTTCAGGACATACGGAACATCACGCATATTTTAGCGTTCCATATGCGACAAGAACCGTTTGTGTTATCTACAATATCGTCTCTAAGAGAGGTGTAAAATGAGCAGTTGGCCACCCAACGAGAACAATAATCCTTATATTCCTCCTACACAGTATTCTTCGTCAGGCTACCCGCCGTCCGATCCTTACGCAGCACCACAGGCGTACTCTGCTCCACAGATGTATGCAGCACCAGCATACATGGCGCAGCCTCAATACGTCGTCATGCCAGGCAACGATCAGGGATCTGGTCAGGCTCTGGCCGGGATGATTCTAGGCATTGCAGGTCTCCTTTTCTCTTTCTTCGGCCTTGTACCCCTGTTGGGTCTGATTTTCTCGATCATCGGGATGCGCTCCGTGACGCGCAAGGGTATGGCAGTCGCTGGCCTTGTCATGTCTATTATTGGCCTGGTATTCGCAATTTGCACAACCGTGTTTGTTATTGGTCTTCTATTCGCATCAAATGCACCAACGTACTAGCTCACCAACTATCAAGTATTGAGAGCCATACGAGGCGCAACCCACTCAAAAGGGATGCGCCTCGCTGACAGCATTGCGCCCGCACCGAAAGTTGAGGCCGCCGCATTCGGGGAATGACACAGGCACTTCTAAATGTCCACCCAGGCCAAAATCCAGCGGGATACCGAACGTGTTGAGCAGGATCACGATCAATGGCGCAATCACCAGGGCTGGCAGCAAGTTGGCGACTTTGATACGCTTGATATCCAGGATGTTAAAAGCCAAACCGATCAAGATCACACCACCTACGGCTGACAGCTCGATCACACGCGGCTGAGCTGACATATGCGCGTTGGGAATCGAGACCAGCAGCGGCTTGATCTCACTTGCCAATAACGAGATAGTGCCCTGAAAAATCAGGATGGTCGCACCAGCAAAAAGCACACCCACGCCAAAAGTGCTGGCAAAAATAATCGCTGAGAAACCATCCAGCACCGCTTTAATAGCCAGCAAACTATAGTTACCGGTCAGACCATCGTTGATCGAACCCAAAATGGTTAGTGGACCAACACAGAATTGCAGACTGGCGATCACAAAGGCTGTGGTGAAGTTCTGCCCGCTGCCCACCTTCTCAAAACGCTGCTTGAGCCACTCGCCCAGGCGGTTAATAGCTTTATCGATATCGATTAATTCACCGATGATTGCGCCAAGCACCAGCGCCACCAGTGGGATCAGCGCGTTCTCCGTCTGAATAGCCGCGCTCACCCCCAGCACAATGGTTATCAGGCCAATAGCCGCAATAACAATCACCTTGATACGCTCCGGCAAATGACCGCCAATCAGCAGCCCCAGCGTTCCCCCTACCATGACTGTGCTAAAATTAATCAGTGTTCCAATCATGAATATAAATCCTCTCACAAAAAGTTGATTGGTTCAGTATAACAGATCGTTTCTAAAAATCGAAGGAATAGAGTGAACACATATAATTGGAGACACAAAAATGGATGATTCCCTGAATATTGGCGCACACTTTGAGCAACTCGGCGGCCAAGCTGCAAGCGGGTTTATGACTATTCACGCACACGTCCAGCAGACACCAAACGGTACACTCTATCTCACACACCCCGGCGTTGTGGTCCTGGCACGTCCACAAACAAACCTTGCAGGTATGGCTGGCTTCCTGAACGGATACGGCGACAATTCGCCCTTTCCCGAATACGTGAACGATCCCACCCCATTGCCTGATAGTGCACAATTATGTAAAGTTGCGGGTCAACTCTGTTACATGAGTTTTGGGCGTAAACGCTCATACAACGCCGATGCCGAACGCTATTTCGATAACCTCAAGTCTGGCGCACACGGTTCAGTCTTTGAGCACGCGAATTTCAGCCTACTCCTCTATGGCATTTCACGTAGTGTAACGCACGAATTAGTACGACACAGGGCAGGTATGAGTTTTTCTCAACAAAGTCAGAGGTACATCTCAGGCCGCATGGTGCGCTTTGTTGAGCGTCCCGAATACGCCATTGATAAGCAGA
>JBDTBU010000389.1:0-16496 GCA_039923935.1 Ktedonobacteraceae bacterium
GAGGGCCACGCTGAGGCGCATGCGCTGTCTAGCCGTAGCGTCTTTTCTGGCCAAGAGCAACCGCTATCAAACCATCTCGCACGCCTGCTTTATCGTAGCGCACAAGAGGCTCTCGCACGCGTCACCACGCACGCGGGAGCACGTCGGCTGCGTTTTAGCTTCGATTATCGACAGACAGAAGTAGTGATGAGCATCGAAGATGATGGCGTGCCCAGTAACGCAGAACTGTTGTTTGAGCATACTCCTGGTGAAGCTCTGGCCATGCCGCCTTTTCTGGAGACTGAGCAAACCACCAGCGATGTTGAACTGGCGAATGCTGTGATGCATCGTTTGCGTGGCATGGTCGAGAGTATGGGCGGTATGCTAACCCTCAACAGCGGCCTTGAACAAGGCACACAGGTGCAGGTACATTTGCCATATCAAGCGCAGGAGCCTCGTGAGGAGCGCCCAGAGCCAGCGGTACAAACGACAATAGCGAATCCAGCGGTGAAGATTAGCGTGCTGATCGTGGCTAGCCAAGCAGTCTCGCGGGCTGGTTTGCACAGGCTGTTGGAGAGCTATCCCGACCTGGACGTTGTGGGTGAGGCCGCTGATAGTATGCAGGCCGTGAGCGAAACCGCCGAACTGCTGCCCCAGGTTGTGCTGATCGACGCCCAATTGCCCGGTGAGCAGACATTGGAGACGCTACGCCAGCTCCGGCAACTCAACCCGGCAATCCATGTGCTGTTGCTGGCTGATCGGGAGCGCGAGGAACTGCTCTACGAAGCGTTGCGTGCTGGTGCTAGCGGCTACATTTTGAAGGATATCGCACCCGATGAACTGGCTCACGCGGTACGTCTAGTCGCACGGGGCGAAATGCTCGTGCAGCCGCACATGGCTACACGATTGCTCGCGCGTTTGGGTGGGCACGAACGCGCTTCCCAGGAGAGTCTCACCGCCCGTGAACGCGATGTGTTGCAACTGTTGGCTCGTGGCCTGCGCAACAAAGAGATTGCGGCACGTTTGATCGTGAGCGAACGCACCGTCAATTTTCATCTCGCCAACATCTACGCCAAACTCCACGTCTCAGGCAGGACCGAAGCACTGAGTAAAGCGCTAGAGCGCGGCTTGCTCAAGGTCTGAGAATGCCTGCACGCCAGGTATCAATCTCGTGTTTGAGGAGGGCAATATACGACGTTTCGTTGTTGCCGTCGCTGTTAGGCGCGTACTTGGGAATAATCTGGTCAACGGTCACACGTCCCCACTGCGCGATATACAGATTGCGGATCAGCTTATACCATTGCTCAAAACCATCCTGCCAGCTATTCATCTTCGCGTAACCACCACGATCCTGGTCGATACAGGATCGGTCAGGAATGCAGCGCGAATTGCCCAACGAAAGTGTTGCACGCGCTTCTCCGGTGGTGCCAAACAAACTTTCATGCATAAAGAAAGCCAGCGGATAGACCGGGTCCATCCCATATTTCACTCCCAGATCGTAGAGCGTCTGGCCCATGCCCGCTGTCGGCGAATTATAACTTGCGAGCACCTGATTGATAAAATCGGCGCTAATCGTCGGTTTGCCTAGTACCGAGTAAGGGCCGGGATTTGTTGGTATGGCGGTTTGCTCTGGGATTGGTCCATTGCTATGTGCCCAGGTGTCGTATGCCTGGAGACTACCGCCAAGCTGGACCGCGATAAGTGGGTAAGACTGCCCACCAAAGGGCATCACTGACGACGGGCTGGATGGACGTAGCAGCACGCCGACGCTGCTCAACACCAACGCGCCAATCACCACACAGGCGAGCGAGAAGAGCAAGCGTGTGAGCCAAGAATGATGGCGTGTCAGCAGGTGTGGCTCAAAAAACGCAGGGTGGCTCGGAATAGAGGATAACTCGGACATATCCCTGGTCCTAGTTGGACGTGGAAGCAGCAGTGTCTCTGGTTCATCCTCTGGAATCGGCATAGTCTGGAAACTGCGCGTAGCCCGGCGCGGAATTTTGAGATTAGACGTTATCGCCGTTGATGCTGTGGGTCTTTCCCCATAGCTACTGCCTCTGGCCATGCCTGGTTCCTTCCTTTTTATGGAACTTTTGTTCGTGTATTATAAAGCAGATTCTATTTTTTTGCAACCTGCTAGCGTATTTCCTAAGAGCGATCACAAAACAACTTTACATACATTGAAACACTTTGATGATACACAGTTAAAACTAGTCAGGTCAAAGAACTAGCCCATCTGTCTTATCTACTCGTCAGTATAGCATATCGTTTGCCCATGCCGTAGTGTAATGCGTCACACACCGCCGCCTGGACAAATACATATAAGATCAGTTTGGGAAAACGAGATTTCTGCTGTCTTTCCACTGTCATATATACTAAGAGAGAAATGTCCATTGGGGCTAGTGGCGCGGGTAAAAAGTTGCCTGAACGACAGTTTTGTGGCACACTTATAGCAGGGTTGTATCCGTGAAGGTCGCAAGGGAATAGCGTAGGGAAACAGGGATGGGTCTGAGGAGGAATAGAGGAGTGTATGAAGACCTGTGTCATATGCACTGAGGCAGGCAAAACAGGGGAGCCGTTGTTTCGTGCAACCTCTTAGTCCTAGCTTGTCGACTTTTGGTCATGCAGATTCGTTAAAGAAATATGTCAGGTATCTTAATAAGATACAGCGAGACATAGGCGTTATTTTCACAGTGGCTCCCCTTTCGGGAAGATATTCGACAAGCTGTTCACCAAGTGCGTATGCAACGTAAGGTGACAAGAGTAAGAGGGATATGTCGGACCAGACGGGTGTCGGGGGTATCTCTACCCATGTATTCTACCTAACACACTGAAAGGGGCTTAAACAGTGTTCGCGAGTTTTATGGTACTTGCTGCCACTTTTGACTTGAAATTCTTCCAAAATTTGGCCGGTTTGTTCATAGGTTATCTTATAACATTTCTGGTTGTTTTCTGGATTAGTTTGATCGTGTGGACGTTCCGCGATGTGCGTGCACGCACGCAGGACTTTCTGACCCAGGTGCTTGCCACCTTGCTTGTGGCCATCTTCTTCGTTTTTGGTCTGTTCATCTACATGATCTTACGTCCGCGCCAGACGCTGGCTGAGGTTTATGAGCGCCAGTTGGAAGAAGAGTCTCTCCTGGCTGAGATGACCGAGCGCCAGACCTGTAACAACTGTCACGCGCGTGTTGAGGGCGATTTCCAGGTTTGCCCATCATGCGGCCAGAAATTGAAACGTCCTTGTCCTAAGTGCGAACGTTTGCTGGAGTTGCGCTGGACCTTTTGCCCGTATTGCGCCAGTAATATGGGAGGTGGTCCTGGTCCGATGCAGGGTAGCATGCCTGGTATGCAGGGTATGCCGAACATGCAAGGGATGCCTCAGAGTTTACCTATGGGCAACCCTATGAGCGGCAATCGCTACTAGCATCTAGGCCACATTTTCTTGTCTGACCAAAATTGTGGTATAATAGAGTAGTTGAAAATATGGTCCTTTTACCAGATTTTCGCTACTCTTTTGGAATATATCTTCAGGATAGACCAACCAACCAGCAGAGCAAGGGACCGGGGATACCTCTGCCTTGCTGCGCGAATGGGCGATTGAAAGTAGAATTGGCGTTGCAGTAGGGGTTTTCGCGAAGAGGCCATAGAAAACACCTCCATATACTATGGCGTTCAGCGTCTCGGTACATTTCTCGCCCCGTATAGCGAACATGTGTACCAGTTTGTTCCGTTGTCAGGTAGAACAAGCGTGGGTTACGAACTGTGGCCTCAAGCATAAAGGACAATGGTTTTTATGGCAAAAACGAGAGAATCGCTCATGACAGAACATGTACAAGATAATGAGGCTGCTCAACAGAGCACTATTACCGAACAGAATGAGATGCCTGCTGGCAGCGGCAATGGCAATGGTGGCAAAAAAAATGGCGGCGTTGGTAGCGGCAATGAGAATGGTGGCAGCGGAAGCTATAACGAGCAGAATATTCAGATTCTCGAAGGTCTGGAAGCCGTACGCGTACGCCCCGGCATGTATATCGGCGCGACGGACCAGCGCGGTCTGCATCATCTGATTCAAGAAGTTGTGGATAACAGTATTGACGAGGTTATGGCAGGCTATGCCACTACCGTAAAAGTGGTTATCCACGCCGATAGCTCGGTGACAATTTCGGACGATGGCCGAGGCATCCCTATAGGCAAACATCACCAACGCCCCGAACTCTCAACCCTTGAAGTGGTGATGACCATCCTGCATGCAGGCGGCAAGTTTGGCGGCGGTGGCTACCAGATCAGTAGCGGTCTGCACGGTGTGGGTGTCTCCGTTGTCAACGCCCTCTCAGAGTGGTGTCAAGTCGAGGTAAAGCTAGACGGTTTCTTGTATCGCCAACGCTACGAACGTGGTATTCCCGTCACTCCACTGGAGACGGTGCGTACGGTGCCCGCCGGAGAAACTGGCACAATCACCTCCTTCTTGCCTGACCTGACGGTTATGGAGACCCGCGATTTTAACTTCGATCTCCTGGCCCAGCGCTTCCGCGAGATGGCGTATCTCAACCGTGGCATGATTATCTCCCTTCAGGACGAGCGTACTGACCGCGAAGTTACCTTCTACTTCGAGGGCGGCCTAGCCTCCTTTGTGCGCTATCTGAACAAGAACCGCAAGTGCGTCCAGGAACGTCCCGTCAGCATAATCCGTGAGATCGACGGCGTGAAGGTTGAGCTAGCGGTACAGTATAACGATAGTTGGAACGCCACAGAGTTCTCCTTCGCCAATGGTATCAATACCGTTGATGGTGGTATGCACATTACTGGCTTCCGCAGCGCTCTCACAAGCACGCTCAACGACTATGCACGCAAAGCCAACCTGCTCAAAGAAAAAGATAGCAACCTGACTGGCGACGATGTGCGCCAGGGCTTGACCGTGGTGCTCAGCGTGAAAATTCCCAACCCGCAGTTCGAGGCCCAAACGAAGTCCAAACTGAACAATGCCGAGGTGCGTCCGGCTGTGCAAACCATAACCACCGAGATGCTGACCCGCTACCTAGAGGAGACGCCGAGCGAGGCCAAAGCCATCATCGACAAATGCCTGCTCTCGGCCCGCGCCCGCGAAGCTGCCCGTGCTGCCCGTGACCTCATCCAGCGCAAAAACGTCCTCGATACCACCCTACCTGGCAAGCTCGCCGACTGCTCGGAGAAGCGTGCTGATCGGTGTGAATTATACTTGGTTGAGGGCGATTCGGCGGGCGGAAGCGCAAAACAAGGGCGTGACCGGCATTTCCAAGCTATTCTACCCTTGCGAGGTAAAATCCTCAATGTTGAGCGCGTTGGGCTGGACAAAATCCTCAAGAACGAAGAGGTCAAGAATATCATCACCGCCATTGGCGCAGGCATCGATGAGACCTTCAATCTCGTCAAGTTGCGCTATGGCAGCATCGTCATTATGTGCGACGCTGACGTTGACGGCGCACATATTCGCACGCTTTTGCTGACCTTCTTCTATCGCCATATGCCACTCTTGATTGAGCATGGGCATCTCTACATCGCGCAGCCGCCGCTCTTCCATGTCAAGTTTGGCAAACAAGTTCACTTTGTCTACACTGAAGAAGAGCGTGATGGTCTAGTCACTGAGTACAAAGGCTCGCATAGCGGTAAAGAGCCGGAGGTTGGTCGCTACAAAGGTCTTGGTGAAATGAACCCCGAAACCCTCTGGGATACCACTATGGACCCTCAGAAGCGCACCGTCCTCAAGGTCTCTATCGAAGAGGCAGTTGAGGCCGATAAGGTCTTCACCATGCTCATGGGCGATGAAGTGGCACCCCGCAAACGTTTTATCGAGAGCCACGCGAAGAACGCGAACCTGGACATATAAACATCCTACACAGTACAAAGCAAGGGAGCTGGTTCATTATGAACGAGCTCCCTTGTTCTTATCTCGCGCTCATAATCTCTCAGCACCCTGCCTCACGGTGAGACATGATTGCCAGGAAAATTACCAGTGCCCAGATCAATGTAACGATCTACCTGCAATGAGACGTTGTTTATAACAAGCCTTGGCACAGTGCCACCAGTGAGCAGCGTCAACAATGTTGCTACGCGTTTAGCGAGGCATTGCTTTGTGCAATGTCTCACTAGACGCGTAAAGCTTGGCGAATAAAGCGGGCGGCTTCAGCAATATAGACTTCGGGTGGAGTTGCAGAATGGTACACATAGCATTGATCAGCGGCATAGTAGATGAGGCCAACGATAAAGACCGCTGTGACCTTTGGATCGACTGTTTGGCTAACAATGCCTGCCTCTTGCGCTCGACTGATCGCCGAGGCGATCAACTCGTGATAGGGTGTAAAAATGTGCGAGCGTGCCTCTTCTACTTCAAGCCAGCGAATGCCGGAATGGACGATAGCCAGGATATCGCGATACTCGCCTGTAATGCGAAAAGCGGATTCGACGCTTTTCTCAATCATAGTGTCTAGGCTGGAGAATTCAGCGTACGAGGCTCGCAGTGCTTGCTCAATACTCGTCTGCATTTCCTCGGCCAGGGTGACTACCACTGAGATTTTAGAAGGAAAGTAGAGGTAAAAGGTACCCTGAGCGATGCCAGCACGCGAGACAATTTCCGAAATGGTAGCCGCTTCAAAGCCCTTTTCGGCAAAAACTTGCCGGGCAATCTTTAAGATTTCCGCCCGGCGGGCCTGGGTCTTTGCGTGTTTTACTGTCATGATTGGATACCTTTGTGTTAGGATGTTAGCTCTGTGCTTCCACCTACAAACGGCTTTAAAAGAAGAATAACATAGTGGAGACGAAAATGGAATGCGAATTGGTTCCTCAACTAATGGTTAGAAACCAGATGAACGCCCTATTTTCCCGCCTGCCTTTTGGGGAGGGCGGCTTTGCAAAGATAGCAATGTACACTACAATGATAGCAACAACACAGAGAAAGGATTTATTTAAACGTATGTATACTTCTCTACCGGGTACTTGGCATGAATTGCTGGCGAGCGAGATTGAGCAACCCTATTTTCAGAAACTTGCGCATTTTGTCGATGCAGATCGCCAGAACTATACGGTCTATCCACCGGAACCAGAGGTGTTCTCGTCTCTGGAACTGGCTCCCTACGAACAGGTGCGAGTGCTACTTTTGGGGCAAGATCCCTATCATGATGCGAACCAGGCGCATGGTCTGTGCTTCTCGGTCAGGCCCGGCATCAAGTCGCCACCATCGCTGGTGAACATGTTCAAGGAGCTGCGCAGCGACCTGGACTGCACTATCCCTAACAATGGCTACCTGGTCCCTTGGGCCAAACAGGGTGTGCTGATGCTCAACGCGGTGCTGACGGTGCGTGCACACACCCCGAACTCCCATAAGAATCAGGGTTGGGAGCAATTCACCGACGCGATTATCCGCAAAGTCAACGAGAAAGAGCAGCGTGTGGTTTTTATTCTCTGGGGAGCATATGCACAGAAAAAACGTGCATTGATCGATACTTCGCGCCATTGTATCGTCGAATCGGCCCACCCATCGCCGCTCTCGGCTCGCAACGGTTTCTTTGGCAGCAAGCCCTTCTCAGCGGTCAATTCCGCCCTACGCGAGGTGGGTGAAGCGGAGATTGATTGGCAAATTCCCGATCTCTAATGGAGTGTGGTGCAAATTTGCTTACTTTATAGTGCGATTTTGAGTGAAAGAAGCGACCCAACAATCACTTTGCATTGATTGTTGGGTCGCTTCTTTGCTTTTTAGGTTCTACCATCCGATGGATCGCCAGCCTTTCAGACTTGTGTAGAAGAGTCAGGCCAGGGAGATTTCAGGCGACTTTGGTACCATATCCATGCCATCCTTCGTCTCTATGAGCGATACTTTCAAATGACCATGAAAAAACACTGTTTGTTTCTTGTATTCACAATACTTGTTCGGTTATGATACAGACAAAGATTATTTTGGGGACGGAGGGAAGGTTATGAGCATGGATTTCGCTCATCTACATGTACACACGGAATATTCGCTGCTGGACGGCTTTAGCCGCATCAAGAAATTGGTTGGGCAGGCCAAGGCGCTAGGTATGCAACACTTAGCAATTACCGATCACGGGACGATGTACGGGGCAATTGAGTTTTATAAAGAATGTAAGGCTCAAGGCATTAACCCGATTATCGGAGTAGAAGCGTATTTAACTGAAGATATCTCTGATAAAAGCCGCCGTTTTAAAGAAGACTATACCCATCTTTTGATGCTGGCTAAAAACAATACTGGCTATCGCAACCTGATGAAGTTGACCACCATCGCCAACACTGTGGGTGCGCACAGCAACAAGCCGCGTATTGATCGCAAGCTACTGGAGCAGTATGGCGAGGGTCTGATCGCTACCTCGTCCTGCTTGGGTGGCGAGATCCCGCAGATGTTGCTCAAAGGCGACATGGAAGGCGCACGCAAAGCTATCTGCTATTACCGCGATCTTTTTGGGCCTGATAACTATTACCTGGAGATCCAAAGCCATGATGGCTACCCTGAGCAGGAGCCAGTCAACTTGGCGCTCTACGATCTGCATCGCGAACTGGGGGTGCCTATTCTCGCGACCAACGATTTGCATTATGTGGGTGCCGATGACGCAGATTCGCATGATGTGCTACTCTGCGTGCAGACAGGCAAACAGCGATCTGAAGAGAAACGTCTGAAATTTAATAGCCCGGAGTTCTTCCTGCGCAGTCCCGCCGAGATGGCCCGACTCTTTCCCGACTTGCCCGATGCGCTGAACAATAGCGTGCGCATTGGCGAGATGTGTTCGGTTGATCCACTAGCCTACAAAGCCGCACTCCCCAACTTTCCCGTACCGTCGGAATACGCTTCGCAAGCTGATTACCTGCATGCCCTGTGCGTGCAAGGCGTCGAGGAGCGTTTTGGTCAGATGACCGAGCCTATTCAGAAGCAACTAGACTACGAATGGAAGATGATCTGTGATAAGGGTTTCGCCGCTTATTTCCTGATCGAGTGGGATTTTGTGAATTACGCGCGTT
Organism: Ktedonobacteraceae bacterium; assembly: GCA_039923935.1. GTDB lineage: Bacteria > Chloroflexota > Ktedonobacteria > Ktedonobacterales > Ktedonobacteraceae > Paraktedonobacter. The sequence continues at coordinate 8,980 of JBDTBU010000389.1, forward strand.
CGCAGGGTATTCGCTGTCTGGCGAGAGGCTCGGCGGCAGGCAGCCTGCTTGCGTACACACTGGGCATCACCAACGTCGATCCGTTGCGCTATCAACTGCTCTTTGAGCGATTCTTCAACATTGAGCGTGCCGACATGCCCGATATCGATATGGACTTCCCTGACGACAGACGCGAAGAGGTCATCAACTATGTGGTCCAAAAATATGGTGCTGACCGTGTAGCTCAGATGGTCACATTTAACACGATGGCCTCTAAAAACTCGGTCAAGGATGTGGCACGGGTGCTCGGTCAGCAGCCGATGGGTGATCGTATTACACGTTTGATTCCTACTGGCCCCAAAGTCACGCTCAAAGGCTCCCTGGAGAATGAACGTGAACTGACGGCCTTATACGAGCAGGATTCCCTAGCCCGCGAGATTATCGACCAAGCCCTGCAACTAGAGGGGAGTATACGCTCAACCGGTACCCATGCTGCTGGCGTGGTCATCGGCAACGAGGCGCTTGAGAACTTTGTGCCGTTGCGCTCGAAAGATTATAAAGACCCTTCCGCCGGACGTGAAACCCAGTATGAGCAGAAGCACCTGGAAGAGTTGGGCCTGATTAAGTTCGACTTTCTGGGCCTCTCCAACTTGACTATCTTGGACAACGCCATCAAGTTTATTAAAGCCTCACGCGGCGAAGAGATCGATCTGGAGAAGCTGCCGCTGGACGAACTTCCAGAAGGTACTCCAGAGGCTGATGAACAGAACCGCAAACGTGAGAAGGCATTTAAACTACTTTCGGACGGCGAAACCACTGGGGTTTTCCAGCTTGAGGGTGCAAAGATGCGCGAGTACGTCAAGCAACTCAAGCCAACCTGTGTCGAGGATGTCATGGCTATGGTCGCGCTCTACCGGCCCGGCCCAATGGACAGCATTCCCGATTTCATCGCAGCTAAACATGGGGAGAAGAAAATCACCTATCTCGATCCACGCCTGCCAGAGTGGCTAGCCGAGTCCTACGGCGTGATCGTCTACCAAGACCAGGTCTTGCAGATCGCCTTCAATCTGGCGGGCTTTAGCTGGGGCAAGGTTAACAAGTTCCGTAAAGCTCTTTCGAAAAAGATTATGCACGAGGTAGAGGGCTATCGCATCGATTTTATCAACGGTTGTGTGAAAAATGATGTCAAAGAGGAGGTAGCCGAGCAACTCTTTACGCTGGTTCTGCCTTTCGGCGGCTATGGTTTCAACAAGGCTCATGCCGCCAGCTATGCTGTGGTGGCCTTCTATACCGCCTATCTCAAAGCCAATTATACCGCAGAGTTTATGGCTGCAACCATGACCACCGAGGCTGCGGACGCTAAGAAAATCGCCAGCGCCGTGGCTGAGTGCAAACGTATGGGTGTCGAGGTCTTCGGCCCTGATGTCAGCGCCTCTGAGCAGGGTTTTACTGTCGAAAAGAGTGGTATCCGCTTTGGTCTGCTGGCTATCAAGGGCATCGGTGAAGGGCCAATTCAGGAGATCATACGCGCCCACAAGGACAATGGACCGTTCAAGTCGCTAGGCGATTTTTGCACGCGTGTCGATGCGCGTTCGGTGGGCAAAGGCGCGATTGAGACGCTCATCAAGGCAGGGGCAATGGACTGCTTGAGCGGCGGTGGAACACAGAACAAGCGGCATAGTTTGTTAGCCTCCGTTGAAAGCGCCATGAAGTTTGGCAAAAGCGAGCGTGCGGCCAAAGAGAGCGGCCTGATGAGCCTGTTCGGCGATATGGACGATGTGAGCAACGCTATCGAGTTCCAGCTTGCCACCAACGCCAAAGAGATTCCGCGCAATGAGTTGCTGAACTGGGAAAAAGAATTGTTGGGTTTGTATATCTCTCAACATCCGCTTTCCTATCTGGTCGAGGCGCTCAAAGATCGCGTTAAGCACAATACAGCGATGCTTGGTGAAGAACTGGCGAAACAGAAGGTCACGCTTGGCGGTACAATTACGGAAGTGCGGCGCCTCACCACGAAAAAGGGTGATATGATGTGCATGGTGCGGCTAGAAGATATGCACGGTTCTGTCGGTGTGACGGTCTTTCCGCGTGCTTACGAACAAAACCCTGACCTATGGACAGAAAATAAGGTAATTATCCTGAGCGGCGAAGTACAGATGCGCAACGATGAGCCAAATGTCCTCTGTGACAAAGCCGAAGAGTTCACCGGTCTGGCTGAAGAGATGAACCGCAAGCAGTACGATGTCTGGATCACGCTTGAGCTTAGCGGGACTGACGAGCGTGCCATTTCTAACGACAAGATGCGTGTGCAGGGTGTCTACAACTGTTTGCGCGAGAAACCTGGCCGCGATCACTATTATCTGTTGCTCGATAATGGCGAATGGTGCGCACACCTGACACCCAACGACAATACTATGGGCTATTCACCTGAGATCCACACTAAGCTGGTTCATGCACTCAAGGGTCTGGGCAAAGTCGAAAAGCGTCAGGTGGAACGCTAGATTTTTCACAAAAAGAGAACAAATTTCCTTTTTTTAAGCACAAATAGGCTCACTTTCGAATAATTTCGTGAAACAACATTATTCGAAAGTGAGCCTATTTGTGCTTTCCCCCTTTTCAAATTGGGAAAACTCGGCTACACTATAGAGGAGAGTTTGAATATGATGAGAGAAAGCCAATGACGGTGAATGTACACAATTTCGACACGCCAGGACCAGGTTCTACCGGACCCCAGCAGGGTGTGCTGTTGAGTCAGGGAGGGCAGGGTGCAGCGAACGAGAGCCGGGAAGCGCCGTACGTCCCTCCAACGTGGGCGGGCACCTATCCGCCGGTTGATCCACAACAACCGCTATGCGAATATGTCTCGTCACGCGGCACTTGGACCCCGCCAGTTTATCCTGCTGCTGCTGGGGCGTACCAGCCAGTGTACCCAGGACAGCCAACCGCGCCGCCTACTCCATACCCCGGTTATGGTGGTGTTGCGCCAACGTATGCCTATCCTGGTTATTATCCGTGGCCTCTTGCACCTGACCAGCCAAAGCGTGATACCTACCTGCTGGTGGTAGGGATCATCGCGTTTGCTGGCTCGTTGCTAGCGATCCTGGGAGGGCTGGCGAGCGTGGGTATTATGCTACTTACAATCGCTATACCGTCTCAACGCAGCACACCAGACCAACTCTTTGCCAATACAATCCTTTTTCTGGCGCTGGCTTTTGTAGGCCTCGTTGGTGGCGGGTTCTGCACTTACCACAGCATACGCTCGCTCTTCTTGAGAAAACCATCCAAAAATATCTGGTTGCCGCATTTCTGGATTTTCTTACTCTGCTACTTTGCGACCCTGGGTCTGGGCTACTGGCTGCATACACAGGGGCAAAGTACGACCTCGCCCCTGCTCACAGGTCTGCTAATCTACCTAAGCGCAGCCTTGCCAGCCTTGATGGTTCTTGCTCTGGGCTTGCGCCGCCTGCGTTTCTCGCTGGTGGAGCAATGGTCGGACTTCTGGCGGTTCGTGCGCCGTCAGCCGCAACGCTCTGCTACTGCCGAGGTTTCTCGTCACGGGCAATGGCCTACCTCTTGGCGGCGTCTGGTGCTGGCTCTGGTGAGCGGTGCCACCCTGAGCGTTGTATTGGCTGGTGTGCTGGAATTGATTATTCAGTTCATTCTAGTTGGCAGTCGAGGAGGCATGGTTCTCCAGGCGCTCAATGACCCCAACTTTAACCCCGATCCTTCACTGTATGGTGTACTCTTCCTTATGTTAGCCGTGGTTGCCCCCATTGTAGAAGAGTTGGTGAAGCCGTTAGCTGTGGTGATTCTGATTGGGCGTGTAAGAAGCAAAGCCGAAGCCTTCGCGCTTGGCCTAGCCTGCGGAATTGGCTTCAACTTAGTAGAAACTACCGGGTATATCAGTTCCGGTGCGAACGACTGGCTGCATGTGGCGCTGATCCGCTCTGGCGCTGGTTTGCTGCACGGTTTTGGCGCGGCTATGGTGGCGCTCGGTTGGTACATCCTGACCCACAAGGATGAGGGCCATTGGCTGCGTCGTCTCCTGCTGGGTTTCGGCTGCGGCCTGTACGCGGTGTTCCAACATGCTCTCTGGAATGGCTCATGGGGTCTACAACTTATCCCTGGCCCCATCGGCGATTTCTTCACGAACTGGAGCTGGACCGTTGGCACGCTTACTCTGAGTGCATCCGAACTCGTTAACATCGGTGAAATGTTTGGCATCTTGATCTTCTTCGTGTACATGGCTGGTCGCCTGCGCGTCAGAGCAAAGGTGCAGCCACTAACAAGCGTTGGTCAACGTGAGAGAATTGCGCAGCCGTCGGAAGGTACATATAGTGCTTGAGCGTAGGTTGTGAGCTTGTGCAAACGGAAAAAGTGGCTGTGGATGCATCCACAGCCACTTTTTCCGTTTGGCTATCATAAAGGTACTAGCGGCCTTTATGTTACTGGGAAAATCCTGTACAATCCATTCAACAACGTCTATGTTATTGTTTTATACGCCCAGGTGAATCTGTTTTTATGCGCATTTTGAAAGGCAGGCGAGAACATTTGATGAGTACTTCATCCTCCGAGCACGACACTTCGCTTTCAGACAATCAAGCCAACACGCCAGAGCAAAAAATTCTGCACATCGGTTGTGGCCGCCATAAAGCGCAGGGAGCCATTGGTGTGGACATTACGGCTATGCCAGGGGTCGATGTTGTGCTGGACCTCGACAAGGAAAAACTGCCTTTCGCGGACAACTCCTTTGAGTTGGTCTATGCCCATCATGTGCTTGAACACCTGCGCAACCTCCCCGATGTGCTGGCGGAACTCCATCGCGTCTGCAAAGTTGGGGCTATTATCGATATCGTGGTTCCTTACTACACCTGCGTAGGCGCGTTTGGCGACCCCACTCATGTGCGTTTCTTCACCTATCGCACGCTGGAACACTTCGCCGAAACGGAAGATAAAGAACGCTATACCTGGTTCTCTTCCACACGCTTTAAGATGGGCAAACGCCACATCGGCTTTGGCAGGCTCTTCCGCGTGCTCCTAGTAGAGTTTTTAGCTAATCGCTGGCCCAATATTTACGAAAATTTCTTCTCGTTTATCTGTCAGGGTAGAACACTCTCAGCGCAACTTATCGTAACCAAAGAATAAAAGAGATGATAAATGGCTCTGGCTTGTTAGGTTGATACACGTTGAGAAACATTAACATATAATCATAGAAGCAACCGCAAATGTAACCATATTAACACCACAATCACCCCTTTCCTTCTCTATACTAGCATCAGAAAGTTTGGTTGTAGGGGGGTACTATCTGATGAGGAAGTTCGTAGGGAAGGGTAGCGAAAGACTCGCGCCAATGGTTCGTGAAATAGGGGAAGTTGTGCTTGGTCTGGGCAGCATAGTAGCGTTGAGTTGGTGGATACCTGCTGCATGGAGATCGTCCCATCTGCTGTTTTGTGCTTTTTTCCTCGTGGTTTTTGCTGCTGCTGTACGGTATCACAAGCTGGTAGCTTATGGCACTAGCGCACTGGCAGCCCTCAGCTATTGGCTGTTGCTCTGGTTCCATCCTGAGATGCAAGTACATCTCCATGCCCTGTCTCTGACGTTAGAACCATTGTTGTTGTTGCTCAGTGGGATTTGTGCCAGCGACATTTTGAGCTGGCAGCGCCATCGGCTCAGTGTGCTCGAACAAAAGTGTGCTGATGTGGATGAAACGCTTCAAAAAAGCTCGGCACGTTATCAAGTGGCGCTGACGATCAATGGTGCTCTGGAACGACAAATAACCGAGCTACCTACGTCTGTTACCACGCTGAGCGATAAAATAACGCATTTGTGGAAGCTCGATGGTGCAGAACGCTATGCCGCGATTGTCGATCTCATAAGCTATGCAGTCGAAGCTCAGTCTTGCGCGTTATATATGCGGTGTGATGGTTTGTGGTGTTTGTCTGCTGAACAGGCCACTGAAGATGCTGGGCATGCATCGGTGTTACATACGGATAATCCCTTAATCAGACGTTCTATTAAGCGGCGTGAGGTGAGTACTATTCGCGATTCTCTCACTGAAGAGGGAAGCGTCTCACGCGAAGTAGCGGTGATGGTCGGTCCTCTGCTCGATCAGGCAGGAGAGATGGTGGGCATGGTGCTGATTGACAAGATGTCTCTGCTCAAGTTCACCCCCAGTTCGGTACGTCTCTTTGGTTCTCTTCTGCAAATGGCTTCTCTTTCGCTGCAAACAGTCAGCTTTGTCACGCGTGAAAACCATCAATATGTTCATTAAATTCTGCCCTAGTTGCAGTACATATAATGATCGTTGGTTCTCGCCAATACTATTCTAAATGCGAGATGGATATGTGGAGTGGGAAAAATGCTTCAGTTACATTATCGTTTGCCGCGTGTGTACGGTGCGGCCCTGTTTGTGCCTGCTCTGGTGGGTGATTGCTTGCTTGGCATACTGTTTTTGGGTCAAGGGGAGTGGCAACTCTTACTTTGGCATTTTCCTCTCACCCTAATCTGGGCTATGGGGGTGAATCTCATGGCAGGACAAGGCGAACGCCAGAAGGTATTTTCTTTCGCATCTTGGAATAAATGGGGACTGAGTGCTCTCTTGCTAGGCCTTGGCACGCTGCCGGGCTTTGGGACGTGCGTGTATAGTCTCGCGTTCCTACTTATCACGTATCTCTTTGCACCATCTACCACCCAGAATCAGGCCATCAACGAACCAGGGCTAGCAGCAGGAACAGCGTTCACAGACCTGCTCCCTCTGCGTGACAAGATTGCGCAACCGTTGGTTGACGATATGTATGAGGGAAATACTGAGGCTCGACGCGCAGTTGTTGCCAAGCTGAGCCGGGCTGCTCAGCCCAACACGACACAATTACTGCGGCAATTGCTGTTCGATACGCAGGCTGAAATTCGCAGCGATGCTTCTATCGCGCTGGCCCGCCTGGACGATGATCTGTCACGCACACTCAATCTCTCATTCCAGGCATGGACCGCCAATCCAACTGATACCAAGCTCACCCTTGCGCTTGTCGATCAATACTATCAGTACGCTATCAGTAATGTGCTCGATAGCAAGAGCCAGCATTTTTACTTGCTGCTCGCACGCGATCACTTGTCAGATGTTATCACACGAGAAAAACTGCACGATGCTCAATTGTGGCTGACACTGGCGCGGATTCGCCAACGTTTAGGGGAACTGCCAGAGGCCTTGCAAGATGCTCGCCGCGCTCTAAATATCCAGCCTGATCTCTCTGAAGCCGCTCTTTTAGCGATGGAACTGGCTTTTCACACCCATGCCTGGGACACGCTTATCACGCTGGCTGGACCTGGGACAATCGCTGTACCGCCTCAGACGGATCGGCCTGCTGATCTTCCATCCTTGCAGTGGTTGGCTGCTCTGCCCTCAAAAATGGGCGTGGGAGGCAGAGCATGATTGATATCTGTCTGTTAGTGGAAGGGGCATACCCGTATGTGACGGGTGGCGTGTCAAACTGGCTGCATGAGTTGGTGAGCAACTTGCCCAGCTTGACCTTTAGCGTCGT